>JANLUE010000193.1:0-2623 GCA_031363325.1 Gemmataceae bacterium | reverse complement strand
GCGGCCAGGGTCGCGGCAACAGCGGCGTCTACTTGATGAACCGGTACGAGGTGCAGATTCTCGACTCGTTCGAGAACAAGACGTACTTCGATGGGCAATGCGCCTCGCTCTACAAGCAACATCCGCCGCTGGTGAACGCTTGCCGCAAGCCGGGCGAATGGCAGACGTACGACATTTTGTTCGAGTCACCCCGGTTCGACGAGGCCGGCAAGTTGACCCGTCCGGGCTACGTGACGGTACTCCAGAATGGGATCGTGGTGCAGAACCACTTCGAACTTCAGGGCGGGACGTATTACGACCGCCCAGCTGCATACGCGGCTCATGGCCCGAAGGCTCCAATGCACCTTCAGTTCCATGGCGACCCGGTAAAATTCCGAAATATTTGGGTGCGGGAACTGAAGGAGATCGTTGGCAAAAAGCCCGAGAAAAACTGAGAAAATCGAACATTTTCCGCTTCGGACGCGATCGCCTTACTGGGCCCGGACAAAATTTTCCGAATATTTTTGTGGCGGACCATGCCGGGCCTTGTTACTCTTACTTTCGACCGGCCGGGTGCAGTCTTCGAGCTGAGTGGGCGACGGCTCAAGACGACCGGCCGGTCATTTTTTTTACGCCGGGCATTTCTCGCTTCGCATACTCCAATCAACACTCGATTCACTTCCATTCTTCCCCACTCGGGAGAGCCCGATGGCCGTTCACACATTCAGGACTCTTGAAGAAGTCGCGCTCGAAAGCCAAATCGCAATTCGCTTCGAACCGTTCGTTTCGCCGGTGGCACGACCCGTCGACCCACGCTTCCGCGATCGGCTGGCGTTTCTGCGCAAGCACGCGCCGGTCAATGTGTCGGAAGAAGCCGTCTGCGAGTTCTTCATCGCCCCGATCCTGCAAGAACTCTGGATCGATTACAGCGATGCACTCACGATCTGGAGCCACGTCGCCCTGGCCGCCGACGAAAACCTGCATGGCTTCCCGGACTACTTCTTTGCCAAGCGTTCGCCGCTCGGCCCGGTCCGCGACAAGCCGTTCGTCATTTTCGTCGAGGCGAAGCGCGACGATTTCGATGCCGGCTGGGCGCAATGTCTCGGAGCCATGTTGGCGGGTCAACGACTCAATCGGCCGAGCGAACAATCGGTTCACGGCGGCGTATCGAACGGGCCCGTCTGGTACTTCGGTCGGCTCGATGGCTCGATCCTGACGCAAGACTCGCGAGCCTTCACGGTGGACGACCTCGATGGGCTGTTCGCGAGCCTGAACTATGTGCTGGGCGAGGCGCGAAAACAGGCCGCGACTTGAGCCAAAGTTTTCGCTTTGCAACATCTACAACGACCCAGCTTGCCGCGTCCGGGCCAGCTTCACGTTCCGCCGTCACATTTCACCTTGATCTTCCCCGCCAACCGGCTATTTTCCCCGCGCTCTTGGACGGTTCCACGGAGCCGTTTCGTCAGGCATGGTGGTCGGCCGCGGGTTCCTCACCTCCCTCGGCCGTTCCTTGAAGGAGGAAAGAATGGCTCTGCGATCTTGGAAGTTCGGGTTGGCGACGGCCCTGTTCGGAGCGTTCGGGGCGACCGCGCAAGCCGGCCTTCTGCCGCTCTCGGCGACCGTCATTCCGGACGGCTCGAACTATCGGTACACGTATGGCGTGATGCTCACGTCGAACTCGACGCTGCAGACCGGCGACAACTTCGTCGTCTACGATTTCGCCGGGTTCCTGAGCGGCTCGGCCGATCAGCCGGCCGGCTTCGCGTTCCAGGCGATGAACACCGGCGGCAACCCCGGTCGAACCGTTCCGAACGACGACCCGAACCTGCCGAACCTCGTCTGGACCTATACGGGGGGCACGCCGCTCGTCGGCCAGATCGGCCTCGGCAACTTCTCGGCTCTCTCGACCAAGCCGGAATCGAGCGTGAACACGGACTTCGTGAGCCGCACGCACGTCGAAGACCCGAATGGCGAAGTTCGCGAAGAAGACAACATCACGAAGACGAAAGCCCCGACCGGGACCGAAACCCCGCCCCCGCCACCAGTCGATCCGCCGCCGTCCGGCGTCCCGGAACCGTCGAGCTTGTTCCTCCTCGGTGTGGGCCTGCCGTTCCTGGCCGCCCGCTACCTGCGGAAGAAGAAGGAATTGATGGTTGCCTAGTCGCGGAACGATGGAAAACTGGGTACGGAGTACCGAGTACTCCGTACCCAGTCTCGTTTCCGCCCCCGAGTTGACGGATTGGTGCCCAGAGCAATGCTACCGGCCTACCCCTTTCGGCCGCGCCCCGATGATCGCTTCCAAATCGTCGCGGTCCAATTCCTCTTTATCCAACAGCGCCGTCGTTAGCTTTTCGAGCAATGGGCGATTCGTTTCAAGCAACTTGTAGGCTCGCTCCTCGGCTTCGCGAAGCAGGCGTTGGATTTCCTCGTCGATCACGCGGGCCGTGCCATCGCTGAAGTCGCGGGCTTCGTGGAGTTCTTTGCCCAGGAACACATGGTCCTCGCCGCCGCGATAGGCCACGGGGCCAAGGCGTTCGCTCATGCCGAACTGCGTGACCATTTGCCGGGCGATTCGGGTCGCTTGTTTCAAGTCCCCCATCGCGCCGGCCATCGCTTCGCCGTAGACGAGCCGATCGGCTGCCCG
>JANLUE010000171.1:0-2956 GCA_031363325.1 Gemmataceae bacterium | reverse complement strand
CCCTTGCCGTAGCTGCGTTCGCCCATGATGATCGCCCGCCCGTGGTCCTGGAGGCAGGCCGACACGATCTCGCTGGCCGACGCGGAGTTGTCGTTGATCAAGCAGACCATCGGGAAGTCGAGGAAACTGCCTTCGTGTCGCCCGCTGAACACTTCTTCTTTCTCGCGGGTGTTGCCCGGTCGAACCGAGACGATCACGCCATCGTCCACGAACAGGTCGCAAATTTCGATAGCCATCGGCAGCAGACCGCCCGGATTGAAGCGCAAGTCGAGGACGACGCCCTTGACACCTTCCTTGTTCAATTGCTTGACGACGCGGGTCATGTCCGTGGACGAATTGCGAACGAATTCGTTCAGGTAGATGTAAGCGATCTTGTTTTTCGGATCGATGTAGTAATCCCACGAATCGTCCTTGGGATTTCGCTTGTAGCCCAGGACGCTTTCCACTTCGATCGGGGCCCGGGTGAGTTCGACGATGACCGGCTCGGACTCGCCTTCGCGTTCAATCTTCAGCTTCACCTTCGTCGAAGGCATGCCGAGGATCAGCTTGACAGCGTCGGTGGTTTCCATGCCCTTGGTCGAGGTGACCTCGGGCGTCGGCAATGGTTTGCCTTTGCCGTCCGATTCGCGGATGATTTCGGTCACGAGGTCGCCGGCCAAGAGGCCCGCCTTGTAGGCCGGGCTATTGCGGATCGGCGAGACGATCAACAAACCGTCGCGGGCCACGTCCTGGCGAATCTGCACGCCGATCCCCGTGAATCGACCATCGATTCGTCGAGTCATGTCCGCCGAGTTGTCTTTGTCCAGGTAACTCGTGTAGTCGTCGACGAACCCGTGCAGGCCGAAGTTCATCGCCAGTTCGACGTCCTTGTTGCTATCGAGGTCCTCACGCTTGCCGAGCGGGACGCGGGCTTCGCGGAGCAAGTCTTTGACTTCGCGATCGGTGAGGTCCTTCGCCTTGGCGAATTTATCTTTAATCTCGTCGGGCATCTTGATCTCGGCGACGCGGTACATGCCCTTAACGCCGTTGGCGGCCATCTCGCCCAGATTCAATTTCTTGATGTAGTTGCTGCGAATGTGCGTGAGCCCGGCGAACGTCTTCTCGCTGAACGACTTGGCGTCGTCGGAGGTGAGCACCATCCCCGCCTTGACGCGCTCGCGGGCGGCGAGAAGTTGCTCGGCAGTGAGGTCGCCGTCCGCGAACTTCTGGAAGTTCTTGCGGAGGTCTTGCATCGCCTTGAGGCGCGGCATCTGCTTCAGGAGCTTCTGGCCCTCTTCGGCAACGACCTTGTCGAGGTTGGCCGACTTTTGCAGTTCGTCATACTTCTTGAGCCGGGCCTCGGCCTTGTCGGCCACAGCGGGGTTCCGAGCCAGGACGAAATGAACACCTCGACCGGCGATGATGCGCGGCCGTTGCTGTTTCTCTTCGAGTGTCTTGGCAATTGGGCGGGCCAGTTCGGGGATTTCCTTCTCGATGAACTTCTGAACTTCGTCCACGGTCACGAGGCCGTCCGGCTCGTAGCCTTCCGTGTCGGCCTTGCCGTTCAGTGCTTCGACGATCGCCTTCGTGAAGACCCCGTGGTCGCCGACAGCCAGCGGCGGTTGCAACGCATTGCCCGAGAGGAACACGGCTCGACCCGGCGGCGGTTCTGTGTCGGCGTCCTTGTCCTTTTCTTTCAGGCCCAGGAACACGCGGACGAAATCGAACACATTCGGCGCGCGAATCGCTTCCTTCGAAACGTAGGCCTTCAGATTGAAGTCGAGGAACACGGCCGTCTGTTCGGACTTCAGGCCCTTGGTCTTTTCTTCGATTTCGCTGGCGAAGACGGCGTCCTTCTGCCGGTCCTTGAAGGTCGAGTCCGTGGCGAAGAGGCAGGCCTTCTCACCGGCCGTCGCGCCTTGCATCACGAGGTAGATCAGTAGTCGATCGTCCTTGCCGGCCTTGCTCGCCGCGTCGCCAATCGCCTCTAAGATTTTCGCCTTCGAGCCGACTTCCGCGCCAGCCTTGTCGTCGGCCGCGGAAAGGAACAGCTTGACGTGATCGGCCGGCAGTCCTCCAATCGCCTTGTCGCGCAGGAGCGTGGCGATCGCCTTGGCGTCGGCGTCGGCGGTCGGCCGAGCTTTAATGTCCTTGTCGGCAAACGTCCCGACTCCGACCACGACCGCGTAGGCCTGCCCCTTCGGGGCCTCGTCGGCCCGAGTCAGTCCGCCCGTCACCAGGGCCAGGGCCGCGGCAAACGCGCCGAGGCGGAACAGCCGATTCATCTTCGGTCCTTTCAGGTCAACCCGGGCCGGGTGCGGTATGCGTATTACGTGCCCAACTGTCTGAGGGCTCGCGCGCGAAATTCCTTCCGCCAATTCGCCGCCCCATTCTGACGTTCCAGCAGTTCCCGTCAACCCATCTTACGCCAATCCCATAGGTGACGAGCAAGTCGAATCGGAATAATTCAGGCCGGTTACAGAACGTGCCGTACCGACGGAATCGCCCATCCACGCGCGATTCCACCGTCAAAAGCCGTCCCGAGCGGTCGATCCGCCGCTCGCGTGGGCCAAGCGAAATACAAAGAAGTGGGCGAGCCAAGCCGGGGAAACAATGAGCGACGATCGCGAATACGTGTTGGGCCAATCGGATCGAGCCGCCCGGCGCCTGGCGCTCCAGGACGCCCAGTTCGGCCCCGCGTCGGAACTGTTGCTCGACGAACTGGCCCTCGATCCATCGGCGCGCGTCGTCGAGTTCGGTTGCGGCCCGGGCGGGTTCAGCGGCCGAATCCTCAAGCGTCTCGGTCCGACCGGAGCGCTCATAGGCGTGGACAGTAGCGCCGACTTGCTGGCCATCGCGGCTCGGGTGGGCGGGCCGCGCTTCGAGCCGGTCCGGGCCGATTTGGCCGCGCTCGGGACCTGGCTCGACGGGGCCAACGTGGTCGTCGGCCGAGCCGTGTTGCACCACGTGCCGATGG
>JANLUE010000169.1:0-2742 GCA_031363325.1 Gemmataceae bacterium | reverse complement strand
CCGCTACGCCGACCTGGAAGGCGCTCGGGCGTTTGGCTATCGTTCATTGCGGCCCTTCTTATTCTCCGCCGCGCTGAACAAATTCGGCGTCGCCAGTTCGTCGACTTCCGCCAGCAGGTCCAATTCCTGTTCGAGGCGGGGGTCTTCGCGGGCGGCTTCGGCGAGGCGCTTGATCGGCACGGCTCGCGGCAAGGCGTCGATCGCGAGTTTGCAGTTCAGGGCCTTGCGGTCACTCGCCTTCTGCAGGAACTCGGCCGCGTCGGGATACGTGCCGCCAAGCTCGGCCATCTTCAACAACACGTCGCCCACGTCGAGCGAACATTGAGCGTGTGTCGGGGCGTCCGACTTCGCCGAGAAGCGCGATACAGTCGCGACCGTGTCGCCGGCCCGGGCGGTGATCGTCATGTCCGGGCCGGCCGTCAGCGAGAACGGAGCGACGAGCTTCGGCGTCTCGCCGAACAACACGATTTCGGCCCGGCCCTCGCGAAGCAGATGCACGAGGCCCGAACCATTCGTGGCGACCGTGTGAATCGAATACGCTCGCTTGGCCCAGGTGCCGCGCACGAGGGACGTGGCCGAGTCGATTTCGCGCAGGGCCCGGAACGCGCCGTAGCGAAGTTCCGGTTGCGGGGCGATCAAGAGTTCTTCGAGTTTCTGTTGGCTGATCGCGTCGTCCAGGACGGCCAACGCGGTCAACGCATAAGCCTGAAGCGATGGATGCATGGCGGCGATCTCGGCGAGCGTCTCGGCACCGGCCGGCTGGCCGAGGTACGCCAGTGCTTCGGCCGATGCGAAGCGGACGAGCGGGTAGTCGCTCTTCAACGAATCCTTCAGAATCGGTACGGCCGTCGCGCCGATCGCTTCGAGTCCAATCGCGGCCGAGAGGGCGGTCTCCGGTGCTTGCAATTCTTCTTCGAGCTTCTTCAGGTAGGGGCTCTGTTCGCCCGGCAGATTGAGCGGCACGGCCCGGACGACACGCATGAAGTGCGGCCGATTCAGGCGATAGCGCGGCGGCACCGCGACCGCGACGGTTTCCTTGTGCCGGGCCATCGCGAACTTGCTCCCCGGGCTATCGCCGGCGTGGAACGTCTCGTTGATTCGCGTCGCGACCTGTTCGGCGATTCGGAAGCGTTGTTGTTCGGCGTTCAACACGAGGAACATGGCCCGGCCCTCGAGCGCCTTGCCGCCCTTCCACACGAACGCCCGCGTCAACGGCCGATCCGAATCGGGCGTGGCCTCGTCCGTTCCGGTGAGCGCCGCTTGAATCGGCCCCTTGGCGATCACCACATCGTGGCCACGCAGCATTCGGTTCCCTTCGGAAACGACGCCGTAGTCCGAGTTTTTCAGGTATTCACGAACTTCCCCCTGGCTGCTGATGGTCATCAAGGGGGTCGGCGTCAACATGCCGCCGCGCAGGCTCTTCACCTTGCTGCCGGTCGGCAGGGAGACTTCGACATCGACGAGTTCGTCGCGTCTTACGCCGGGCTTGATCACCGCCGTCACGATTACGATCGCCGTATTCGGCGAGTCGATGAAACTACTGATCTCTTCGACTTTTTCGCGCTTGAGTCGTTCGACGACGGCCGTCTTGGCGTCGCAGGGCGGCGTGTTGCCGCCCGTGCCATCGAGCCCGACGACCAGGCCAAACCCCGTGACGACGAGGTCCGACGCGTTGTCGAAGTTGGCGGCCACCTGCCCGATCAACGTGGTGGTGTCGGCCGCCGCGTCGGCGTCCTCGGTCTGCGGTCGAGCGACCGTGCGGAAGTCCGTGAGGAAGCACCCGGTCATGACGACCGGCAAGAGTGCCAACAGGCCAAGGTATTTCATTGTGACTTCCCCCAAAGCGGCGCGCGACCCATCGAGCCTTCCCCCGAAGGCCAGCCGATGGGGCCGGGACGATAGCGCGAGTCGGTCGGGCTGTCAATGGGGAAGCCATCGGAATTGTGTGGCGACGAGCGTGATGGGGCAAACTGGGCGAGTCGAGCGATCACTCGGCGAGCAGCCCGGACTTGGCCAGCATCGGCCAAAGGGCTCGATCGTCCCGGTCGGCGAGGTGCTCGCCCTAACGCCCGCCGTCACACAGTTTGGTGATGTGACGGATCACGTCGCGGACCGAGATGAGCCCCACCGGTCGGCCATCTTCTTCGACGACCGGCAAATGCCGATAGCCGCCGACGTCCATCTTCTGCAGGGCGACGGCCAGGATGTCTTCCGGGCCGACGGTCTCGGGGCCAGCGGTCATGTACTCGCGAAGTGGCTGATGGGCATAGTCCGGCAACACGCCGACGATCTTGCGCAGGTAGTCGCGCTCGGTGAGGATGCCGACGAGCTTGCCTTCCGAGTCGACGACGAGCAACGCCCCGACGCTGTGTTCAACCATGCGGTCGAGCGCGAGGCCGAGCTTCGCGTCGAGCGGAATCGTCACGGGCGCGCGACCTTTCAAGGTGCGAACCGTGTCCGTGAGCACGCTGGCTTCGACGGCGTCCTGGCCGACGGTCTGGGAGTCGATCGACGCCAGGGAGAATTGGCACTGGGCGCATTCGTCCGCGCCCGGGACGTTCACGTGGCCGCAGGAAGGACAGATCATCTCAGTGCCGAGTGCGGAGTATGGAAGGCGGAGTGGAACCCATCAACGTTGTATGCGGAGTGCCCTCTCTCCGCACTCCCCATTCCGCGCGACTCGGCCAACCAAGATTTGTTGAGGTCGTCGGCGGCGTCAATCAAGCGAACATCAATGGCACG
>JANLUE010000167.1:0-2693 GCA_031363325.1 Gemmataceae bacterium | reverse complement strand
GCAAGCAAACGCGGCGTCACCCGAGGGGCTAACGCCCCCCGGCTCGCCTTTTTCCGACATTCCGATTCTAAAGTTGATTCGGGTTTAACCGAATCGTCACTGATAGATCGTCCCCGTGTTCACGACCGGTTGCGGGACCGTGTGCCCGCACAGGACCACGAGCAAGTTGCTCACCATGGCCGCCTTGCGGTCGTCGTCCAGTTCGACGACCTTCTTTGCGGCCAACATTTCCAGGGCATGCTCGACCATGCCGACGGCCCCTTCGACGATTCGGGCGCGGGCCGCGATGACCGCGCCGGCTTGTTGGCGTTGCAACATGGCGGCCGCGATCTCCGGTGCGTAAGCCAGGTAGCTGATCCGCGACTCCTCGATTTCGACGCCGGCCTGGGCCACGCGGGCCTGCACTTCCTTCGTTAGGCGGGCCGTCACTTCGTCGACGTGGCCCCGCAGCGCGAAGTCGCCATCCTGGGCGTCGTAGCTGTACTGGCTCGCCAGGCCACGCAGGGCCGACTCGCTCTGGATGTGGACGAAGTCCTCGACGTTGTCGACCTGGAACGACGCCTCGGCCGTGTTCACGACCCGCCAGACCACGACGGCGGCCACTTCGATCGGCGTGCCGTCCTTGTCGTTCACTTTGCTCGGCATCCGCCGGGTCTGCGACGATTCGGTCACGTTCCCGGCCGCGTCCTTACGCTCGGGCGTTTTCGTTTGACCCGTCTCGAAGGTTCGCACCCGGAGCGACATTCGGACCGCCTTGTAGAACGGGTTGCCGTAGTAGAACCCCTGTTCTTTGACCGTGCCAATGTACTTGCCGAACAGCTGAATCACGCGGGCCTGATTCGGGTTCACGATCAGAAAGCCGAACAGGCCGACGAGCCAGATCATCCCGACGAGGATCGCAATGAGCCCATAGGGCAGAAAATTCTTCTCCAGGGCGGCCGCGACGATGCACGCCGCGATCGTGCCCGGTAGTACGAGCAAAAACAGCGGAATGAAGGGCCAACCGGAGGGAAGTCGAACGTCGCGTTCTTTCATGGTCGCCTCGGATATCGAAGTGATATCATTTTGGTATCGTAGGGTAGTTCGCACCGGCTGGCCAGAGATTTTTCGTAAACTGCCTCCGAACGCAACTTTCAACCGGAGATACACTCATGGCCGCCGCCGACCGCCCGAAGCTGATCGTGACCACTGGCAATGAAGTTCAGGGCTACCACATTGAGGAATACCTGGGGATCGTGCGTGGGATCGTGGTCCGGGCGACGAGCATCACCCAGGGCCTGCGAGGCGCGTTCAAGAGCATCGTCGGCGGAAACGTCGTGGCCTACGAGGAAGTCTGCGAGGCCGCCCGAATGGACGCCTTCAAGCGCATGGCCGGTCAGGCCCGCGATGTCGGGGCTGACGCGATCATCGGCATGCGTTACGACGCCACCGAGTTTCAGCAAGGGACCACGGAAGTACTCGCCTACGGTACGGCGGTGACGTTGAAGAAGGATTGAGACCAAGTGCGATCGGAACGACGTCAGTCGGCCGATAACCCGCCTCGCCTTTTGATGGCCGCAACGGCATTGTTGGCCAGTCCAGGCAAGGTTCGGTTGCTCAGCATCGCCTCGCTTTGGGAGATCGGTCAGAAAGCTTTGGTTTTCGAAGGTACAAGAGGTGATCGCGGTTGTCGAACGTGTAATTCGTCGTGACCGCCGAGCCGGTTTCCGGCGTGCGCACGTTGAATCCGCGTCCGCTACAATTCAAAGCATGCTCGACCTCGTCTCACGCCGATCGTTCGTTCGCTCCGCCGTCGCGGGCACGCCCCTGTTCCCGGCCCTCGTCTCGGAGCTGCTGGCCGACGAGAACGCCGATCCGCTCGCGCCCAGGAAGCCGCACTTCGAGCCGAAGGCCAAGTCGGTCATCTTTCTGTTCATGTCCGGCGGCGTGTCGCACGTCGATTCGTTCGACCCGAAGCCCAAACTCTCGAGCGATCACGGCAAGCAAGTCGTCCTCGATCATCCGGAGACGCGCGATCGACCGGGGTACGAGAAACTGTTCCTCAAGCGACCGCAGTGGGACTTCAAGAAGCACGGCAAGTGCGGCACCGAGGTGAGCGGCCTGTTCCCGAACGTGGCCGAGCGGGTCGATGACCTGGCCATTATCCGGTCGATGCACGCCGACCACTCGAACCACTACAACGCGACGCTCGGGATGCACACGGGGTCGTTCAATCAGGCGCGACCGAGCATTGGGGCCTGGCTCAGTTACGGGCTCGGCACGGCCAATCGCAATCTGCCGTCCTTCCTCGTGCTCGCGCCGCAATCGCCCTACGCCGGCGGGCAAGTGTGGGCTTCCGACTTTCTGCCCGGCAGCCATCAGGGCACGCTTGTTGTGCCCGGCCCGGAGCCGATGCGCAACGTCAAGGCTCGCATCCCGGTGGCCGACCAGCGTCGCGAACTCGACGCCCTCGCCAAGTTGAACCAACAACACCTGAAAGCACGAGGCGACGATGCGGGCTTGGCCGCCCGACTTCGTTCCTTCGAGACGGCCTTCGGCATGCAGATGGCCGCCCCGGAGGCGTTCGACTTCACCAAGGAATCCGACGAGACGCACTCGCTCTACGGACTGCAACGCGGCAGCACGGCCGGGTTCGCCTGGCAGTGTCTGGCCGCCCGTCGGCTCGTCGAGCGCGGCGTGCGGTTCGTCGAATT
>JANLUE010000160.1:0-2701 GCA_031363325.1 Gemmataceae bacterium | reverse complement strand
AGACCACGCCGATGCCGCTGACGGCGACCCGCTTCACGACGCGCGGTCGCTTCGCCGCGCTCTTTTCTTCGACGATCTTCTCAACGCGAATGCGATGCATCCAATCGTCGCCGAAGTCGAACCAGTACCAGAATTCCTGTTTGACCTTGAGGCGCATGCCGTCGAGCCGGGTTTCGCCGGTGAATCCGGCCGGCTTGTCGCCATAGCCCTGGTAGGCGATCACATAACGAGGCCCCACCATCGGCCTCTTGCCCATCTGGAACTCGTACAGGTGCGGATCAAAGCGATCGAACGCGCCAAAAATCTGCCCATGCAAGTCGTCGAGTGTCTGATCGCCGGCGATTTCGATTAGACGGACGACCTTCTTGCACTTCTTGGCGAATTCCGCGCTGATGGGGCCATCGATCAGCGATACTTCGAGCGTGAACACGGTCGGCGGCGGTTCCGGCAAAGTGATGGCCTTCTCGGCGACGCCACGCCACGCTTCGGCTCGCGTCGGTCTTCGGCCTGGTGGAGCGAACTTGATCGGCCTGGGTCCCTTGGCCATCGCTGGCTCCTTGAAGGACGACTGCTCCCGGAGATCGGAAAATGATAGAGGCCAAGCGTGCAAACGGCGAACGGATCAGGTGATAGAATGGCGACGTGCAATGAGTTGTCGGTTGGAAGATTATCGTGATTGGCCGCCTCACGATCCGCAACTTCAAGTGCCTCCGGCATGAAATCGCTCGACGTTGATTCGCGATTTGCGATCACCGTCGACTCCGTAGAAGGCGAGTTGAAGCGTTTCGATCGAAAATCTAGTGTGGACGGAGCAATCGGTGCTTTCGCGTCGCCCACCGAGTGCTGGATCGATTGCCGGACGCTCAGATCGCGATGAGCAAAGCTGGCGCAGACTGCGTATCTCATGAGGTAGATGTCGTCTTCAATGAACGGAAAGCGGGTCAGGTTCGCATCGCGCTTGAATCGGTGATTGGAGTTTCACGGAGTTTGAACATGACAACTCGTGTCCGTAAGTACACGGCGGAGACGTGCGGCGCGATGGGTGAAGCGATCTACGATCGCCACATCAAGCCTGCGTTGCGGCCCGAGGACTTGGGAAAATTTGTCGCGATCGATGTCGATTCGGGAAATTACGTCATCGATTCCGATGACTGGACGGCGTCGCATCGGCTCGTGGAGCAACATCCAAATGCACAGGTTTACATCATGAAAGCCGGCCATCGGGCTGCGTATCAAATGGGAGGATTCATGTGATCGTCGGGGTCGTCAATTCGCAAAATGAACTGACATTCCGGATTCAAGTGATTGATTCTCTCGGCGGTTCGAGCGGAGTTGACACGATAGTGGATACTGGCTTCAGCGGCGCATTGACAACTCCGCCGGTCATGGTCAACGTTCTGGGGTTGCCGTTTGACTCGATCGGCGTTGCTGTGATTGCCGACGGAAGTTCGCAGAGATTTGACATACATTTGGCGGAAATCGAATGGGATGGTTCGATCCGCCAAGTCTTCGTTCATGCGAGAGATGGCCATCCGCTAATCGGCATGAAGCTTCTGGTCGGCTTCGACTTGCGGGCCCGGATCCTCGACGGCGGGTCGATCGAGCTCGAAGCGATTCCTTGAATACTCGGCTCGCCCCCACGAACTACGGATACCCGCTCGAACCATGGAATCCACCGTGACCACGCTTCTGCAAACCCCGTTGTTTATCATTTTCGCGTCGGTCACGCTGATCAGCCTCGGCTCGACGCTGGCGCACTATTGGTACAAATCGCGACGGGCGGCCCTGGATGCCGAGCTTAAGATGGAGATGATTCAACGCGGCTTGACAGCCGACGAGATTTGCCGAGTCATTCAAGCTCGGCCCGGCGACGACGCCAAGTAACTCCGCCCTCGAAGTCGGGACCGCATGCCTGCCCCCCTCGTTTTCGCCGATGGGATTCGTTCGTCGTACGCCATCCTCCTGGCGATCGCCGCGATCAGCCTGTTCGCGGGCCTCCTCTACTACTTTGGCATCGTCAACGCCATCGTGTCGGCCCTCTCGTGGGTCGTGCGCACCAGCATTCGCCAGGGTTTCCGCACCTGGGAGAAGTACCTGTCCTGGGCCGACTGGCGGGCCTTTCTCGGCATTGAACTCGGGCTCCTGGTGGTCGGGGCGATCGCCGCTCGCGACGCGCCGATCGTCGCGATTCTGTTTGGC
This sequence comes from Gemmataceae bacterium, assembly GCA_031363325.1. Classification (GTDB taxonomy): domain Bacteria; phylum Planctomycetota; class Planctomycetia; order Gemmatales; family Gemmataceae; genus SIAJ01. The sequence goes on along the minus strand of JANLUE010000160.1, from coordinate 502 downwards.
CTGGTGCCGCTCGCCATGGGCGCGACCGCGATCATGGCCTACATGTTTATCGACGTCGAACGGTACGAAGTCGAACGTGGCTATAAGGCGATTCACAACCCCGACAAGGGACAGGCCCTTGCCGAATACCTTGTCAAATACGACGAGCGCGTCGGCTTCTATTTGTTGGTCGCGGCGGCCGTCGGGTTCGTTGGCGGGTTCGCGCTGTTCAACCAGGGGCTGGAAGCGAGCGTCGGCGAGAAGTGGTACGAACACGCCGAGGGCCGGCCGGGGTTCTCCGATTTCCTCGCGTACAGTTTGATCAGCCTCTACAGCATTGTGGACATTTTGGATCTGGCGAGCAGCAAGCTCGTCCTCCGCTTGCATCACGTCCGGGCCGTGTGCTGGACCTCGACGACGATTGTGACGAACTACAAGACGGTCTTCACGGTGTTAATCCTCCAGCAAATAGTCGCGTCGATTCGCAAGGGCCGAGTCCTCGCCGAGACGATTGCCGAGTTGT
>JANLUE010000142.1:0-8265 GCA_031363325.1 Gemmataceae bacterium | reverse complement strand
CATTCGACTCCGGAGTTTCGCGCCTTGATGGATCGGTTCCGACAGGACATGGAGCAGCGCCGTCGCCAACGCGGCCTGCCGGCCGGCGGGTTCGGGCCGCGGGCCTGAATGCGAGGCGCGCTCGACGGCGAACGCGCACGCCACGATTTCAAGTGCCGCGTCCCATCCAGCCGGCCCCGGCCATCGTCTATCATTGGGATGCCCCCACGTCGATCCGGAACCTGCGCCATGCGACCGATTGCCATACTCGCTCTGCTCGCCCTGACCTCGCCTGTCCTCGCCGCGGAGAAAGATTTGACACTCGAAGTCGTCGCCAACAAGAAGTCGTACGCTTGGCCGTTCGCCCTGGTGCCGAAGGAGTTCGACGCCCACTTGCTCGAATTGCTCGCGAAGCAAAAGAAGGGCGAGGCCGTCGAGTTTCCCAAGCCAGCGGCCGTCGACCTCACGTTGCGGATCACGAACTCCGGCAAGGAGGCGGTAACGATCCACGTTGGCGGCGACCCGAACGTGTTCAAGTTCACGCTCAAAGGACCGGGCGTGATCGAAGCGAACCCGATGCGGGCGTTCACGGCCGACTTCCGCAACCCGATGGCCGTCGCACTCGAACCGGGCAAGAGCCACGACATCCCGGTGACGTCGCTCGCCGACGGTTTCCGTGGCGCGAGCCGATTCGTCTATCCAACGGCACCGGGCGAGTACAAGTTGTCGGCCACCTACCAACTCGTGACCGAGGCCGGCCAGAAGGGGCCATTGCTCGAAGCGAAACCGATCGACATCGCGATCGAGGAGCCGAAAAAGTAACGCTGAGGACACGTCAGTCCACCACGTTCTCGTTCCGCTTGCGCGGATTGAATTCGATCGTCGCCAACTCCATTCGCAGGCCCGCGCGCGAACCCTTCGCCACGACGAGCGTGCCCGGCGTTCGTTTTTCCACGACGATCGCCACGCCCAATCCATTGCCAATCGAGAAGTTCGCGCCCGGCACCAGCGTGCCGAGGAAGCGATCGACCTGGAACGCTTCCAACTTGCCGAATGCGGGCCGGAACTCGGCGCTCGCGAGTTGATCGGCGTCGCGAGGGTCTTTGTTCGTGTTGCGGAATCGGAACAACACGAGCTTGCAGGCGAAGTTCGCGAGGAACGATTTCTCGAAATCCTCGGCCGAAGTTCCTTCGCCAATGGCCCGAATCGCGAACGTGTACTGGCCACCGCGGGCGTTGCGAATTTCCTGGGCCACGATCGTCCGTGCGCCAGACTCCACGTTTGACTCGTAGCCGATCGTGACTCCGAGATCGGTTTTGCGAACCGAGAGGCCCGTCGCGTTGATCGGGTCGGCCCGCCAGCCTTTCTCTCGAGACAATGGCTTCGCGGGCACGAGCTTGCCGGCGAAGTTCAAGTCGAGCAACAGGCTCGCGTCGTAGGGCGGAACGAAGGCGGGATCGCCGCTTGGGGTCTGTCGTTCCAACGTCGCGGGGCCGAGGCCGAGCGCCGACCGAATCGGCTCGCCGTGCGTGATCGGGTGCGGCCGATTCGCCTTGTCTCGGAACATGCCATGCGGATCGATGCCGAGCAGATGGAACAAGGTGGCCGTCAGGTCGCCGCCACGAATCGGGTCGGTCGCCGGATACGCCCCATTCCGATCGCTCGCGCCGATCACTTGCCCCCCGCGAATCCCCGCGCCCGCCAGGGCCATGCTGAACACGTGCCCCCAGTGATCGCGCCCGCCCTGCCCATTGATCTTCGGCGTTCGGCCAAACTCGCCGATCACGACGACCAACGTTTCCTCGAGCAGGCCGCGATCCGTGAGGTCGTCCATCAACGCGGCGAACGTCACATCGAACTGCGGACACAAGCTGTCCTGGAGTCGATCGGCGTTCTGGGCGTGCGTGTCCCAGAGGGGGTTGTCGACGGCCGAATCGCCGGGATCGCGAGCCCAATTCACGTGCACGAGCCGCACACCCGCTTCGATCAGACGACGCGCGAGCAGAACCGATTGGCCCCAGGTGTAGCGCCCGTACCGATCGCGGGTGCGATCCGATTCCTGCGTCAGGTCGAACGCGGCCCGGGCCGCCCCGGAGGTCACGAGGTCGAACGCGTGTTGCGAAAGTCGATCCCACGTCTCGACCGTCCCGCCGCGACTGGCCTGATCCAGATGTCCGTCGAGCTGTGAAAGCAAGTCGCGCCGGCGATCGACGCGCACCGAGGTCATTTCGCCATCGAGATGCAGGCCTTCGATCTCATAAGTCGGCGCGGCCGGGTCGCCGACGAATCGTTCCGGCTCCCACATCTTGCCCATGAACCCGGCCGTCTGCCCGGCGGGCGTGACGCTATCGTTGAGCCGCATCACGTCCGGGATCCACACGGACGTCAGGGCCGGCAAGCGTTCGCTCGGCTTGAGTCGCTTGACGATCGACCCGAAGTACGGCCAATCGGTTGGCTTGATCTGGCGAGCGCTGCCCGGACCATACGGGTAGCCGGTCAACAGCCAGTAGCCGCTGACATCGTGGTTGTCGTCCCGTGTCGAAAGGGAACGAATCACCGCGAGCTTGTCGGCGTAGCGGGCGGTTCGCGGCAGGAGTTCGCAGAAGCGGATGCCGGGTACGTTCGTGGCGATCGGCTTGAAGGGGCCGCGAATATCGACGGGGGCGTCCGGCTTCGGGTCGAACGTTTCGTGTTGCGGCGGGCCGCCTTGAAGCCACAAGTAGATGACGTTTTTGGCTTTGCCGAACGTGGAGCCGAGGTCGCTGGAGAGCTTCGTCGCGGTACGCGGGCCAACGGATTCGCCCGCGCGCAGGAGTTGCGGCAGCGAAACGCCAGCGGCGCTGAGGCCGCCAACGCGTAACCATTCACGGCGGGTCGGGCGAAATTGATCGACGAGAGAGAGCATGGCGGCTCCGGACTGGCAGCCATGTAACTATAGCCGAAACTCAGACTATTTTCACGGCCCCGTGATCGTCGCAATGTCCGGCGCGCCACTTCGCCTTGCTCCAATCTGGCCCCCGGCTTACATTGCCTGTTTCGCCTTGGACCGAGCGCCAACGACTTTCATGCCGCAGACCCGTCCGCCCGCCCCGACTTCCGATCCGGCGAACCCGCTCTTCGTCCAGCCGGACCGGTCGATTCTGCTCGAAACCTTCAACGCGAAGTACTCCGAGGCCCGCGACGCGATCGCGCCGTTCGCCGAGCTTGAGAAGAGCCCGGAGCACATTCACACCTATCGGATCTCGAACCTATCGCTGTGGAATGCCGCCGCCGCTGGCGTGACCGCCAAGCACATGGTCGCGGTCCTGCACAAGTACACCAAGTTCCCGCTCCCGACCAACATCCCGGCCGACATTGAGGAAACGGTCTCGCGCTATGGCCGGGTAAAGCTGGATCGTCTCGACGAGAAGCGGCTTCGACTCCTCTGCGAGGACAAGGCCCTGCTCGAAGAACTCGCCCGCCAGCCCAAGGTGCGGGGCTACCTCGGCGAGCGGCTCGACCCGATCAGCTTCGCAATCGACCCGGCCCATCGGGGGGTGTTGAAGCTGGCGCTAATTCAGGTTGGCTACCCGGCCGAGGACCTGGCCGGGTACGTCGAAGGAACTCCCCTCCCGACCAACTTGCGCGAGACGGCCCGGTCCGGATTGCCGTTCACGGTGCGCGACTATCAACGCGAGGCGGCCGATGTGTTTTATGCCGGTGGCGACGTGAAAGGCGGGAGCGGGGTGATCGTGTTGCCGTGTGGTTCGGGCAAGACGATCGTCGGCATCGCGGCCATGGCCAAGGTTCAGAAATCGACCTTGATCCTGACCACGAGCGTGACGGCCGTCAAGCAATGGCGCCGCGAAATCTTGGACAAAAGCGATCTCAAGGACTCGGACGTGACCGAGTACACGGGCGATACGAAAGAAATTGGCCCGGTCACCGTCGCGACGTATCAGATCATCACCTGGCGGCCCGACAAGGAAGAAGAGTTCCCGCACTTCAAGCTGTTCGACGAACGCGACTGGGGCCTGATCGTCTACGACGAAGTGCATCTGTTACCGGCGCCGGTGTTCCGCGTCACAGCCCAGATTCAAGCGCGGCGTCGACTCGGTCTCACAGCCACGCTTGTCCGCGAAGACGGTCGCGAAGGCGAAGTGTTCAGCCTGATCGGCCCGAAGAAATACGACGTGCCGTGGCGCGAGCTGGAAACGCAAGGCTGGATCGCGGCCGCCACGTGTACCGAAATCCGCGTGGCCCTCCCGGCGACTTTCCGAATGGACTACGCCGTGGCGGAACTCCGGGACAAATACCGGATCGCGAGCGAGAACGAAGCGAAAGATGATGTCGTCCAGGAACTCTTGAAGCGGCATTCCCACGAACGCGTCATCGTGATCGGCCAGTACATCAGCCAACTGAAGCGCCTGAGCAAGCGATTCGGCATCCCATTGATTACCGGTGCGACCGCCAACTCGGAACGGGAGATTCTGTACAACCAGTTCCGCACGGGCGAGGTTCGCCACCTCGTGCTATCGAAAGTTGGCAACTTCGCGATCGACCTGCCGGATGCCAACGTGTTGATCCAGGTCTCGGGCACGTTCGGCTCGCGACAAGAAGAAGCCCAACGACTCGGCCGCGTCCTACGCCCGAAGTCGAACGGCGAGTCGGCTCACTTCTACACGCTCGTAACCCGCGACACCCGCGAGATCGAGTTCGCGCAACACCGCCAAATGTTTCTTACGGAACAAGGCTACAGCTACGCGATCGCCGACGAAGGGGACGTGTTGGGAAGTGCGGAGTGCGAAGAGGGCATTTCGGAGTGAACCAAGTTACGCCTTCGCCGTATCCGATCACCACCGGAGACCTCCCACCCGACCCGAACGGTGTGCGAGAGGCGGGACGGATACCGCGTTCGGGCGGCCCGGACCGCTCCGTCAAGAGTTTCCGCCAGGAAATGTTCGCCAGACTTCGGCTCGATCGCCACAAACGGCCGCTGTGGAGCGTCTATAACGTGTCCTACAATTGCTTGGCGTAGATCCGCTTCGCCCGATCGATGATGGATTTGGTGTCGGTCGCTCCATTTCCACTCCCGGCGGGTGAAAGTACTTCTGGAGTGCCGATCAATGTCGCGGAAGATGTAGGCTGTAACCTTGTGTCCTTTTCGGTGACGATTCGAAGTCGCCAACCTAATCTAATCTCGCATTGTGGTTGAAAGAATTCGCCACCCGGAAGCTTCGTCAGTCGCCCGGGCGTTTGCATCCTCTCAGACTCCATAGCTCCATCAATGCATCGCCGTTTCTAAGGTCGGTCGGTCGCAAGCGTAGGATCTATTAATAATGGCATCGACATTTCAGCCTGACCGTCTTGTTGAGTATTCGGACCGGGCGATTCTCGCTGAAATCCGGCGTGTCGCCGCACTGTTTCCTTCGCCTGAACTTACATTAGCCCAGTTCCGTCAACATGGGAAAGTCTCTGCAACAACTATTCGTCGTCGCTTTGGCACCTGGCAACGCGCCCTCGAATGGGCCAGTCTTGCGAACCGCTACTGTGGGCCGGAGATCACCCAGAAAATGCGAGTTCAACTGGCCAGAAGGATGAAGGATGAAGAACTGCTTGAGGAATTGCGGTTGGTCGCCGAGAGGATTGGCCGGGTTGAAATCACCGTCGAGGAGTTTAACGCCTCCGCTCGAATTGACGCGGACGCCATTCGGGGCCGCTTCGGATCTTGGCCTGCTGGATTGCAACGAGCGGGGCTCCGAACCGTTAACCTCGGCACTCAGATCAAGAATGCTTCGCGAATTTGCGAGCGGTTTGGGAACAATATGGATGCCCGCCCCATTATAACGAGATGTCGCGGCTGCCGTCCACCGTCGGGCCAAAGGCATATATCGTTCGTTGGGGCACCTGGAATCTCGCCCTGCAAGCGTTCGTTGAGTACATGGCAGAGGAGGGCAACGAAGCACCTGGTAATTAGAGCCGTTCGGCGGTGGGGTGCAAGGTAGAACCGTCTCGTGTCCCTTCCGAGTTGAATGAACCATAGAGTTTCGGCTACGTCATATAGGACGACGTGTATCAATTCGTTGATTCGAGCCGGTTCGAGGCTTTGGCCGCGGTGATCAGGATTGTCGAAGACCTTGGGTCGAGCACTCGCGTGAACATACTTCTGGCATGCAGTGCGACGCCACAGTAGAATTGGATTTGGCGATCGGGACCTCAGATCCGAGTCAATCCCCACAGGTGGGCACATTCGGCCCAACTCTGGTGTGGCGCTGACAAATACTCAGTCACTGGAGCGCCATTGAGATGCCATTACCAGCGTTCAATGAATTCGGGGATCTTCCGGAGGGAAGTCACCAAGCAACTCTCGATGAAATCGTTGCTCGATTCGGGACAGGCTCGAGCCAGCGTCAAGCCGTGACCGACCGGCTTCGCAGAATTTATCGACTGGCCTTGGCGGCCGGCCCACTGGATCGCTTGCTTGTCTTTGGCAGCTATGTCTCGGACGTGGACGAACCGAACGACGTGGACGTCATTCTGGTGATGCGAAATGAATTTCGATCAGAAGAATGCCCGGCGGAATCGATGAAACTGTTTGATCATGAAGCTGCGGATCGTGAGCTTGGGGCAAGCGTCTTTTGGGTCCGTCCCGATATGCTGTTAGGAGAGCCTCTCGATCAGTTCTTGGCTTTCTGGCAAACCAAGCGCGACGGCCGACGTCGCGGCGTGGTGGAGATTCGACCATGATTCGAGACGATCACGAACTCAAGATCGCGCGGGAGCGGGTTACCTATTTGCTCGACCTGTTGACTCGATTGCGAACGAGCGCTCGGCCGGAAGAATTGCCGCTGGTCTCGGGCGGATACCGTGCGGAAGTCGAACGGACGCAACGCGAAGTCGTCGACTACCTCACGCAACCCTTTATTAAGCCTGCTGCAACGGGAGAAGGCAGGACCGACCGAACGCCAAACGCTCTCGTTTCCCCCGCGACTTGAAACAAGGTCGCCGACCACTGAGGAACCATGGCGAAGCGCAAATTGCCACCGATTCACCCGGGAGAAATCTTGCAGGCGGAGTTCTTGGCTCCGCTGGGCCTGACTCAATACCGGCTGGCCAAGGAGACGAGTGTACCGCAGCGGATCAACGAGATCGTGCGGGGGTCGCGGTCGATCAGCGCGGACACGGCGCTACGGCTGGCTCGATATCTCGGTACGTCGGAGCGGTTTTGGTTGAACCTCCAAACGCGCTACGATCTCGAGGTGGAGAAGGATCGGCTCGGGGCCCCGGCTCCGCCGTGAAGTGACGGTTCGGGAACTCGCCACGACTCGCTCGTAACGGATTGGGTTTGACACTCCTCGCTTCGCTTCGGCCTCGGCGGGCTCCGCCCGCAACCAAAAAAGTCGTTCGTGAGACACGACGCTCCCCCATCCTTCTCCATCGGAACTGGTAACAATTTCAAGCGAACCTTTCGGCCGGTATAATCTCTTAATCCCGCCCGGAGGATTCCGCCATTTCGAAAATGTTCGACAAGACGCGCGACGAAATGTCGGTCCGCCAGGAGCGGGCCGTGCTCGTGAGCGTCTCCCTTCCCGATCGGCCGTGGCTCTCCGACGATCCGTGCGACGAAATCCGCGGCCTCGCCGAGACGGCCGGGGCGCAAATCGTCGGCGAAATCACGCAGAAACGACACGACCTCCTGGCCGGCACCTACGTCGGCAAGGGCAAGGTCGAGGAACTCGTCGAACGCGTCAAGTTGACGGACGCCGACGTGGTCGTGTTCGACAACGACCTGTCGCCGGCCCAAGTACGCAACCTGGAGAAGGCGACCGACACCAAGGTCATCGATCGCAGCGAGTTGATCCTCGACATTTTCGCCACGCGCGCCCGGACTCCGGAATCGCGGCTCCAGGTCGAGCTGGCTCAGCTCGAATATTCGCTGCCACGCCTGAAGCAGATGTGGTCCCACCTTTCGCGGCTGGCGAACGGCATCGGCACGCGGGGGCCGGGCGAAACGCAGCTCGAAGAGGATCGCCGACTCGTCGCGGGCCGCATTCGCGACCTCAAGGAAAAGCTCGAGATCGTCCAGGCTCGCAAGGAACGCGAAGTTCGCACGCGGGCCGAAGAACATACCGTCTCGCTCGTGGGCTACACGAACGCGGGCAAGAGTCGGTTGATGAATCGACTCACGCACTCGGACGTGTACGTGAAGGATCAACTCTTCAGCACGCTCGACACGCGGACCCGGCAATGGCACATCAAGGACTTCGGCAAGATTCTGCTGAGCGACACGGTCGGGTTCATCCGCGA
>JANLUE010000084.1:0-1498 GCA_031363325.1 Gemmataceae bacterium | reverse complement strand
GGCCAACACGTCGGCGTCGGCTGGAACGGCGGCTACTGTTCCCGATGCGATCAATGTCGTCGCGGCAACTTCTTCGCGTGCGCGAACGGACAGGTCACCGGGATCAGTTACGACGGCGGGTACGCGGACTACCTGGTCGCACCCGCGAGCGCCGTCGCCCGGATGCCGGACGACCTCGCGGCAACGGATGCCGCTCCACTGATGTGCGCGGGCCTGACGACGTTCAACGCGTTGCGAAATAGCGGGGCCAGACCGGGCGATCTGGTCGCGGTCCTCGGGCTGGGCGGGCTCGGCCATCTGGGCGTGCAGTACGCGGCGAAGATGGGTTTTCGCACGGCGGCGATCGCCCGCGGCACCGACAAGGGACCGCTCGCGAAGCAACTGGGCGCGACGACTTACATCGATAGCCAGGCCCAGAACCCCGCGGCCGAATTGCAGAAACTCGGCGGTGCCCAGGTGATTCTCGCGACCGTGACGGCCGGCGACGCCATGAGCGCCGTCCAGAGCGGGCTTGCCGTCAACGGGACTTTGATCGTCGTCGGAGCGGCCCAATCGATGAAGGTCTCACCGCTTTGGCTGCTGATGGGCTGTCGGTCCGTGAAGGGCTGGTACTCCGGCACGTCGATCGATTCGCAAGACGCGCTCGAATTCAGCGCCCGCAGCGGCGTGCAATCGATGAACGAAGTGTATCCACTTTCGAAGGTCAATGAGGCCTACGAGCGGATGATGAGCGGCAAGGCTCGGTTCCGAGTCGTCTTGTCGATGAGCGCGGGCTGAAAATGCTAGCCGTCTTCGACCGTCATCCCCAATCGCTGGGCAACTTCCGTCGCCCAGCCTCGCACCACGCCTGCTCGCCGGTCCGATGTTAGGAGAACTCGGTCGACCTCCCCTTCGAGCCACGCCATGTGGAGGTTCGTCGTCTCGCGCTGGCGGCGGAACTCGATGCGGATTCGCGCGAACTGACTTGCGGCGAACGTGGTGCGGCGATGCCAGCCGAGCAAGTGGCGGTCGCGCGTCAACGTTCGAGCGACCGGGTCGATGTGCCAGTTGACCCGAAAGGAATAAGCCAGACCGGCGAGAGTCGACATGCCCAGCCCGACGGCCCCGAACCCGATGGCGAGCGCCCGACCGTCATCGTCTGGCGGAGTCATGGCCGCGCCAATCAAGAGAATCGTAGCGCCGATCGCCATCAAGGCTGCCCCAATCAATGGCAGGTGGCCAAACGGGGGCCGCCATTGCGGCACGATGAGCGGATCGTTAGGCATGTTGAACACTACTTGCCAAATTTCAACTCGGCCGTGGCTCGGTCTGTCGCGGCGACGATGGCCGCCTCCCAGTTCGGGTCGTCCGGCTGGAATGGAAACGTGATCCCGCGCGAGCTGTTCACGATCGCCCCGAGTCCGTCCGATCGGAACGCCGGTGCGATGTCGGCGGCCGTTCCGCCCTGGGCCCCGTAGCCGGGCACGAGGAACCAGACGGCCGGCAGGGTGCCCCGGAG
>JANLUE010001373.1:0-2944 GCA_031363325.1 Gemmataceae bacterium | reverse complement strand
ACGAGAAGAAGAAGAAGAAGTGACCTCGGTGAGCGGAGTCGCATGAGCGACTCCGCTCGCCTCGATCGTCTAACGAAACTTGCCCATTGCCCACAAAATCCCCACGATCAGGTAGCCGACGAGGTTCAGCGAACTCGCGATGATCCCAATCACGGCCCGCATGTCTCCGGTCACCGAACCGTACGAGCCCGACTTCTTGCGCTTTCGCAAGGCCACAATGCCGCTGGGCAAAGCGACCAGCGACATCGCCAAACCGACGAGTGGGATGAAGCAGCCGAAGATGCCGAAATAGCACGCGGCCATCGACCAGCCGCTCACGCCGGTCGGGATCAGGAAGTCGGAGGCCTCGGTGCCGCGCTGGGCGGTCCGCTTGCGGCGCGGTCGATCGTCTTCTTCGTCATAATCTCGAGATCGACGGCGCGGTCGATCGTCGTCCAGTTCGTTCGGTTCGTCGCGGCGCTTTCGCGGTCGATCGTCGTCGCGATCTTCCGGTTCATCCCGGCGCTTGCGGGGCCTATCGTCGGCTCGATCATCGGATTCGTCGCGGCGTTTTCGCGGTCGATCGTCGTCGCGATCGCCGCGCCGGGAGGGTCGATCGTCTTCGTCGGGAGTGTCGGGCATGGGGCACCGAAAAGGGGGCGGGCGGTGCGGGTATGTTACGAAGCGCCCGCAGTTCTTGCCGAACCAATACCACTTTCCCGATTTGACCGGCTTGTGCGCATGACCTAGCTTTGTGTGGAGAGCCGGGTTGGTCGGACAATTCCCCAGGGCCCTCCGAATCATCCATACCACGCCCGAATTGCCCGGGAGGCCGCACCAATGGTGCCGCTGCAGATGGTCTTTTGTCCGCTCGCCGCGATTGGGATCTCCGGGATCTACGCCGCGTTGCATCGACTCCAACTGAGCCGGCGCGCGGGGCCGGATCGGGTCGCTCGCGAACGCGTCGCCTACATGTTGTGGAAATCCGCCAGTCGATTCTGACGGTTCCCGGCGGGCGATGGCCGAGCCCTCACTCGGCCTCGCTCACCGGCGTTTCTTCGGCCGGCCCACTCAGGGCCTTCGTAACCGCTTCGAGCAGTCGCTCCATTGCGAACGGCTTGCGAATGTAGTCGACGACCCCGAGATACTCGGCATATGCCTTGTGCCGGCTACCTTCGTTGGCCGTGATCATGATAATCGGCGGGACGTCCGGCTTGTCGCGGAAATGCTCGAGGACAGGGTAGCCGCCCATGCGCGGCATCATCATGTCGAGGATGACCAGGTCCGGTTTCTGGTTGTAGATGACCGTCTTGGCTTGATGGCCATCGGTCGCCAGGGTGACGTGATAGCCCTGCTTTTCGAGAAGAGTCCGCAACCCGTCCACGAGTTCCCGATCGTCGTCGACCAGGAGAATGTTCTTTTGATCGGCCATGCTCGGCATCCTTCGGCGGGCGCGGCGACGCGAGTAAAGCATATCACGCCGAATTTGGTCGGACAAGCAAACGAACGAAGTGCTTATCCCCCAACTCGACGCCGAATGGGAATCGGGGAGCGAAACCAAGCCTTGAATTCCGCCAACGCTCGCAATCGACCGATGGCGAACGGCACGAACGTCCCTTCACGCACACGCCGAATTGACTTGGCCGCCAGGACGGCCGCGTGCCTCGGCAGAGCGCGGCCCACGCGCGGAACGTTTCGCCAGAAAACGAGTTCCTCGTTCCGCGACTGGCGTTCGAGCAGTTCGCGGCGCTTGCGGTATGACGAACCAACGCGGTGCCAGATCACCGAACCCGGTTCGTACATCGCCCGATAGCCGGCCCGGCGGATTCGCCACGACAGGTCCACGTCTTCAAAGTAGGCGCCGAACGATTCGGGGAACGCGCCGACGGTCCGCAAGACATCGGCTCGGTAGAAGGCGCTCGAGGCGCTCGCGCCAAAGACTTCGCACGGTTGCAGATAGCCGTCGGTCAGGCGCTGACCGTGGCCACGCTTGCGGGCGAACCCGCCGCGATCGTATTCGTCTCCCGCGCTATCGATAACCGCGTGTGCCTTGTCGCTCGGCACGCCCTGGAGAACGAGCGGCGCGACTGCCGCGATCGTCGGGTCGGCGAACGCGGCCAGTGCGGATTCGGCCCAACCGGCCGAGACTTGCGTATCGTCGTTGAGCAGTTCGACCACGCTACCGGTCGCTCGTTCGATGCCCCGATTCGCGGCCACGGCGAAGCCCATCGGCCGTTCATGGCGAACGACATCGGCGAAAGATTCAGCCACATGCGCAACAACACAATCTTTCGAGCCATCGTCGACCACGATCACCTGGGCCGTCGGCGCGTGCGTGCGCACGCTCGCCAAACAGAGTCGAAGGAGGTCGGGCCGATTGTGGGAGGGGATGACGATCGAAAGGAGCATGTTCAGGCGGCTGGCTCGAGGACGAGGGTCGAAGTTGAACTGACGGGTGCGAGCGATTCGCAATCTTCGCGGCCGGAGCAGGTGGCGAGTAGCCCGGCGGCCGAGCGGATACGCTTGCGGGCCGCGAGCAGTCGGCCACCCATCCAGTCGCCGGCGAGTTGCCGAAGTTCCGAGTGCAAGCGCCCGTCCGCGGTGCCGAAGAGGCCGGCCGTCTGCCGGGCAATCGCTTCGGCCCAGACGACGCCAGCCAGAGCCTTCGTTCGCCAACCGCCCCAGTACTTGTCGGCGTAGGTGAGCAAGGCGTGCCGGGTCATGAGGCGCAGTTCGGGCGGGACCGGCCGGGTGTGCAACGGCTTGAAGTGCGTCAGTCGCAGATTCGGTTCGTACCAGACCGACCAGTTGGCCGACCACGCCCGACGGCAGAAATCCGCGTCCTCGTAGTAGAGGAAGAACGACTCGTCGAACCCGCCGAGCGCGGCCCAACAGTCTTTCCGAATCAACATGCCGCAGCCGGTGACCCACGGGACCGGCACGCGATCGTCGCCCCGGATCGGCC
>JANLUE010000051.1:0-2492 GCA_031363325.1 Gemmataceae bacterium | reverse complement strand
CCTCGTCTGGACCGAGGGGATGTCCGATTGGGTCGAGGCCCGGACCGTCGCGAGTTTGTTTCCGAAGCGGCCCGACCCCGAGCCGCTCGACGACGATCGCCCGCCCGCGCGAAGGCGGGGATTCGATGCGGAAGCCGGCTTCGACCAGGACGGCGATCGCCCCCGGCGAAGTCGCCGTGTGGAAGACGAACGTGTCGAGGACGAGGAACTCGACGACGATCGGCCCCGCGTCCGCCGGGACTATGCCCGGGACGACTACGACGACCGCCCGCGCCGCCGATCGAACGTGAAGCCGGGAAATTTGCAGGCCGTCGCGATCATGCTGTTGATCGGCGGCATCCTGGGCGTGCTTTATGGGCTCGCAAGCGCGGTCGGAAGCGCCGGCTTCTGTTGCCTGTGGCCGGGCACATACTTCGAACTCGTGTGGGGCATTCTGGCGATCATTCGCGGGGCGAACATGCTCGGCAAAGACGACGAGGGCCCGCCGCGAACGCTCGCCATTTGCCAGATCATCTGCATCGTGAATCTGGACGTGCTGAATTGCATCATGGGAATCGTCAATTTGGTGATGCTCAACGACGACTCGGTGGGCCAATACTATCGGCGGCGGGGACATTGATTGGGATCGGTTCGCCCAGGCCGGCGGAAACTTTACCGGAGCGTTCTCGTGAGTCAGGACTGGTATTACAGCGCCGATGGCGGCCAGAAGGGGCCGGTCACGGCCGCCGATCTGAAGAAGCTCGCCGACGCGGGCAGCCTGAAGCCGACCGACCTGATCTGGAAGGACGGCATGACCGACTGGTCTCCCGCCAAGACGGTCAAGGGCCTGTTCGGCGGCGGCTCCAGCGAAGCGTCGGCCGACGCGGCCACCGAGCGCAAACCCGATTCGGCCCGACGCGAACCGGACGACGACGATCGCCCACGCGCCCGCCGACGCGATGAGGACGAGGGCGAAGACGATCGCCCGAGCGCGCGCCGTCGGCCCGCCCGCGACGAGGCCGAAGAAGACGATCGACCCCGCTCACGCCGAACCGACGACGAGGAAGACGACGACCGCCCCGTCCGCTCGCGCCGCCGAGACGACGACTCGGACGAAGACCTGCGCCCGAAGCGCAAGAAGCGCGGCGGCCGCGTGCCGGAAGACACGGCGAACAAGAAGATGGTCGCCGGCATCCTTGGGATCGTGCTTGGCGGCTTGGCTGTCCACAAGTTCTATCTCGGCTACACGGGCACGGGAGTACTTCAACTCATTCTCTCGATCTGCACCTGCGGGCTGGTCGGATGGATCGGACTGATCGAGGGGATCATCTATCTCACCAAGTCCGACGAGGATTTTCACCAGATGTATGTGGTCGAACAGAAGCAGTGGTTCTAACGAAGAGTAGTAACCGGTTTGGCGATTCGCGCCGGGCCGGCAACTCCGACGGCCTCGCCGTCCATCCTTCGTGACCTGGGAGTGTAACCATGGCCAATTCCGAAGTCGCCCAGAAAAAGCTGATGTGCGGAATTCTCGGAATCGTGCTCGGCTTTACCGGGATCCATCGGTTCATGCTCGGTGATACCACCGGCGGAATCATCCGGATCGCGCTCAATCTGGTGTGTTTGGGCGGAATCATCGGCCTGATCGAAGGCATCATCTACCTGACGAAGTCGGACGAGGACTTCCAGAAGATTTACATCGAAGGCAAGAAGGCCTGGTTCTAATCGGCAGCGGCCACACATCGTCTCGAGCCGTGGACGACGTGTGGAGGCTCTGCGCCAACCAGGTGTTCGGGATTCTCCAAAGCCGTTTCAATGAACGACCCGTTGGAGCGCGTTCCAGGTCGGCGTCGCGGGTTGTTGACGGTCGCCCAACACCAACGGTGAACTGGCTGCGTGAACACGTAAGCTGCCAGTTCGCCGGTTCGCGACCGTCAATGACCCGCGACGCCGACCTCGAACGCGCTCTAGATCAACCACTCTTGCCCGGTCGTCGCGTGTATGATCGCGATCTTCGGACGCGGTTCCGCGAGTCGAAGCCCGAACTTGATCGGCAGCGTGTGACTCGACAGGATTTCCTCCGCACCGGGTCGAATCTGTCCGACGCGAACCAGTTTGCTCTTTTGGAGTTGATAGAGTTCGAGCAACCACGGGTAGCGATCGACGATCAGGACTTCCTTGGTTCCGACACTGGCGTAGAAGGGTAGTTTCGCTCGAGACGTATCGTCCGGACTCACGATCTCGACGGCGAAATCGGGGCCGCCGACCCAGTGGGTGCCGTGGTTGACCGCCGTGTTGCCCTGCAAAAAAACCACGTAGTCGGGTTCTCGGTAGTTGCTCATCCAGTCGGCATCCCGGTCGCTGAGGTTGATGCCGGGACGAAGCTGATGCGGATTCGGCCAACCGAAAACCGCATTGACTACGTACGACAGCCCTTGCACGACTTCTTGATGCTGGTCATTTGGCACCGACAAGATGTACGTCTCTCCGTCCCAAACTTCGTCGTACTTGTC
>JANLUE010000045.1:0-1251 GCA_031363325.1 Gemmataceae bacterium | reverse complement strand
ATCGCCGCTCCGGCCGCGCTCCTGGTCGGGCTTGGCGTGTGGTCCCTCGTCGGTCGCGGCCTGGGCGAGCGGCCGACGCGGATCGCGACCCTGGTCACGGCGGCCATTGGCTTCCTGGCCGCCGCGTCCATGCTCGGGTGGATGTTGACGACGGACGTTCGGCATGTCCCACTCGTAATTGGCAACTGGGTCGATGTCGCGGACTATCACTTCACGGTCCAGTTCGCGTTCGATCGGCTATCGATCCCGTTTGCACTCTTGACGTTCCTTCTCTGCGGCACGATCGGCCTGTTCGCCGGCAAATACCTGCACCGCGAGCCGGGGTATAACCGCTTCTTTGTTCTGTACGCGTTCTTTCAATTCGGCATGATCGTCGCCTGTTTGGCCGGGTCGATCGAAACGCTATTCGTCGGCTGGGAATTGGTCGGCCTGTCGAGCGCATTCCTGGTGGGGTTCTTCCACGAACGCCCCGCCCCCGTTCGAAACGGGCTTCGCGTCTGGTGCGTGTATCGCGTGTCCGACGCGGCCCTCCTGGCGGCGGCCGTCGTAATGCACCATGTCGCCGGTACCGGCGACTTTCAGAAGATGTTCGGCACCGGGCCATGGCCGGATGAGTCGAGCCCCCTGGTCGGAAACTCCGCCTTGCTGATTGGCACCTTGCTCGTGATCGCGGCGGCCGGCAAGTCGGCGCTGGTCCCATTCTCGGGATGGCTGCCACGCGCCATGGAAGGGCCCACGCCCTCGAGCGCCATCTTTTACGGAGCCCTTTCGGTCCACCTCGGCGTGTTTCTCCTGTTGCGGGCCAGCCCGGTCTATGAAGCGTCTCCTTGGTTGTCCGGCGCGATCATCGCCCTCGGACTGCTCACGGCGCTCTACGCCTCGCTCGTCGGCTCCGTGCAGACTGATATCAAGTCCGTGCTTTCGTTCGCCTCGCTCACGCAAGTCGGGTTGATCGTCGCCGAGATTGGAGCCGGTTGGTCGTACCTGGCGCTCGCGCATCTGGTCGGGCACGCTTGCTTGCGAACGCTGCAGTTTCTGCGGGCCCCGACGTTGCTCCAGGACTATCGCCACCTGGAGAACGCGCTCGGTACGCGGTTGCCCGGCGGCGTGGTCGGCTGGAGTCGACTCGTACCGGCCTCGATGCGTGGCTGGCTCTATCGCTTCGCGCTCGAACGCGGCTACCTCGATGCCACCTTGAACGAATATGGGGCTCGGCCCGTCATCGCCTTGTTCACCGGGCTCGATCGAATC
>JANLUE010000039.1:0-8137 GCA_031363325.1 Gemmataceae bacterium | reverse complement strand
TATTCGATCGCGGCCACGTGCCCACCAAGGAGCCGTTCCAGCGGCTGATCAATCAGGGGCTGATCCTCGGCGAAACGGAATACACGGGATTCTGCGAAATGCGGAGTGCGGAACGCGGAGTGCGGAGTGAAGAACCGACATGGGTCTCGGCGAAAGGTGTGAGCTTCGACGGGGATTCGGCTTCAACGAAGGAACGAAACCCGCGACCGTTGGAGATCGTGAAGCTCTCCGAGGAACAGGTCGAGAAACAGGGGGACGCGTTCGTACTGAAGGGGAACCCGGAGATACGAGTCGACGCGCGATCGTACAAGATGTCGAAGTCGCGTGGCAACGTCGTCAACCCGGATGTGGTGATCGCCCAGTATGGGGCCGATAGTCTGCGGCTGTACGAAATGTTCATGGGCCCGCTCGAGGCCATGAAGCCGTGGAACATGCGCGGCGTCGAGGGGGTGTCGCGCTTCCTGAGCCGCGTCTGGCGGATCATCGTGGACGATTCGGCCGAGGTGCCAGTTCTGAATTCAACAGTTCAGAATGTCGAGCCCGATTCCGAAACGCTCAAGCTCCTGCACAAAACAATCAAGAAGGTCACCGAAGACACCGAGGGGTTGCGTTTCAACACGGCCATCTCGACGCTCATGGAGTTCTGCAATTACTTGACCGGCAAGGTTGAGGTTCGACCGAAATCAGTCCTCGAACCGTTCGTCCTGTTACTGGCCCCGTACGCGCCGCATATCGCGGAGGAACTCTGGCAGGTACTGGGCCACGCCTCGACGCTCGCTTATGAGCCGTGGCCGAAGTTCGACGCCGCCCTGGTCCGCGACGACGAGGTCGAAATCCCCGTCATGTTGGCCGGTAAGGTGAAAGCGAAACTTCTGGTCCCGGCGGACATCGACGCGGCGGGCCTGGAACGACTGGCGCTCGCCGACGCAAAGGTCCAGGAAGCGATCGGCGGCAAGACAGTTCGAAAAGTGATCGCGAAGCCGGGGCAGATGGTCTCGATCGTGACGGGGTGAATTTGGCGCTCCAGCCACCATCACGGAATCCGCAGGCCCCGACACGTGTCTTCGTAGGTCGATTCGAGTTCAAGGGGAACTTTGAAGGTTTCCGACAGATACAACGGCAATGTCGGCAAGGGCGAGCCGACCGAAAGTTCGTGCGGCCAGGTTTCAACTCGCACGCCCCGGCCGCCGGGCTGTTTACGACACGCGACCGCATAAATCGCGGCGTCCGCAATGGATGGCGTTTTCGCGCCGATTTGATCCGCCAACTCCGAATAGAGATTCGACGTGTAGCTTGTGACAGTATCCACGATGACCACGGTGACATCTTGCAACAACATCGCATGGCATTTAGTCACGAACGCTTTGCGATGCTGGGGCCGATCCTTGTTGCTGGGGCTGACCAGTTCGATGGCCGCGACCAGCCGGTGCGCCTTGCGAGCGTCATAGACTCGGACTTCATATTCGGCCGGCGTCAGTTCTTCGGTGTCGAGCAAGAGCGTCGGCGACTCCGCTTCCCAAGCCGCCTGGCTTCCATCCGTCGCCGCGTCGTAGGTCGCCATCGCCGAGTCTCGCTCAAACGAGGCGACATCGACTTCAATCAACGTCCCGAGGTGGACTTTGACGTCGCAACGGTACTGCGGAGGCAAAGTACTGTTCAGACGCATCGCAATGATGCCGGGCCAGAGGCCATGAACGCCTTCCCAAGAAGCGAAATCTTCGAGCGGTGAATGAAAGTGGTCGCGGAGCGGCATGTGGATCTCCTCTCCCTTGAATTGTACGCGAAATGGCGCACGCCGTGATTGCTGGCCGGCCGTTCGCCATACTCGTTCAATGACTCAACGAACCACGGACCATTCCAATGACCTCGCCCAACCGAATCCTCCTCCTGTCCGACATCTTTCCGCCGAGGACCGGCGGCAGTGGCCGCTGGTTCTGGGAGATCTATTCGCGCCTGCCTCGCGAGGCGGTTCGCATCGCGGCAGGCGAATCGTCGGCGGCCGATGAGTTCGATCGCACGCACGACCTGAGCGTGACACGAATGCCGATCGAGATGCGGGCGCGCGGCCTGCGGCCACTCGGCAACCTGAAGCATTACTTGAAGATGGCCTGGCGCGTGCGCCGTCTCGTCAAGCGCGAGGGCGTGACGGCGATCCACGCCGCCCGCAATCTGCCCGAAGGGTTCATCGCGTACCTGGTGCGGCGAATGCGAGGCACGCCGTATTCCTGTTACGTTCACGGCGAAGACATCGGCGTGTCGGCCACGAGTCGCGAGCTGGCGTGGATGACCCGGCGTGTCTTCAAGCGTGCCGACTTCGTGATCGCCAACAGCCAAAACACGCGACGAATGCTGCTCAACCAGTGGGGACTGCCCGAATCGAAAGTTCGATTGCTTTACCCCGGCGTCGATACGAAGCGATTCGTGCCAGCCCCGTCCGATGAGGTCGTTCGCGAGCGACTCGGTTGGTCGGGTCGAACCGTGCTGCTCACCGTGGGGCGATTGCAGAAGCGGAAGGGTCACGACATGTTGATTCGCGCCCTGCCCGCCATTCGTGCACGACATCCGAGTGTGCTGAATGCGATTGTCGGCGAAGGAGAGGAACAAGCTTCGCTCGAAGCCTTGGCGAAGTCGCTCGAGGTCGCCGATCAGGTCCAATTCCTCGGCGAGATCGCCGACGATCGGCTCCGAGAGTGTTACCAACAATGCGATCTGTTCGCATTGCCGAACCGAGCCATCGGCGCCGATGTCGAGGGCTTCGGCATGGTCTTGTTGGAGGCCCAGGCCTGCGGCCGGCCGGTCCTCGCCGGTGCGTCGGGCGGCACCGCCGAGACGATGCGCGTCCCCGAAACGGGCCACGTCGTCCCGTGCGACACGCCCGAACCGTTGGCCGAAGCGATCAACGATTTGCTCGCCGATTCGACACGATTGGCAGAGATGGGCCAACGTGGCCGCGACTGGGTGTGCGAGCGATTCGACTGGGAAAGGCTGGCTGCGGAAGCGAAAACCGTGTTTCAGGTTTGACGCGCGGCGACAGCGAGTGGAGCGTCGTCTTCAGTCCAGGAGTTTCGACACGATTGCAAACGCCCGCCGCAAGTCCACAGTCAGTTCATGATCGAGCGCCTCGAGATACTTCCGAGACCGCGCGCGGGTTCTTTGCTGTTTCTCGGAAGACAGAGTGTGGCTATCGGTCAGGTTGTCGTAAATGTCCGCGAGCTTGGCGATCTTCACGGCGGGCGGGGCGGTGCGAAGGATCGCCATGTAGGCGGCTTCGCGTTCGTCGTCTGGGAGCCGCGTGTCTTTCGAGAGGGCGGCCACCGAGTCGGCGATGGTCGGGCCGAATCGTTCGGCGAGGTCGTCGAAGTCGGTCGTGGTGTCTTCGATCGTGTCGTGGAGCAGGGCGGCCGTCAGATGGGAAGGGTCGTCGATGCCGAACACGTGGCGAACGATAAGGCAGACGCGGAACGGATGCGCGATGTACGGCGTCTGGCCATCCTTGCGAATCTGATGGCGATGCGCCCGGGCCGCGAAACTCGCGGCCTCGAGCAATTGACGAATTGGGTCGGAACTGGCCATGCTTAAACGGTGTTGGTGTCGTTCGTCGGTTGAGCGGGCGAAACCGAGTCGGGCTTGAGTTGCGGTGCGTTGGGAACCTTCTGAAGTTGCAGGACCGGCACCCACTTTTTCTTTTTCTCGTCGCGCTCGAACGCGATCACGCCGCGGACCGACACCCATTCGCCTTCGGCCAGGCCGAGCGACTGGACGGAGAGGGGGCTCGCGATTCGAACGTCGAGAATGATCTGATCGGAAATGCAACAAGTCCGATCGACTCGGAAGAGTGTGAACTCGGAATCGTTGCCGGGGATGGCCATGAACTGACCGCGGATCAAGCCAATGTCGCCTTCGTAGGTTTCATGAAGTGCCTGGATGGCGGCCGCTTCGACCAGTTCCTTGAAACGCAATTGCAAGATGCGTTGATCGACTTCGGATTTCTTGAGAACGCGCGTCAGCGAGGGGCCGCCGGCCAAAAATGCCAGCGCCTGGCGCTTGGGCGAGACGCTCAGCCCGCCGCCGGTACTGCCGCGTACTTCGCTCGTCGAGAACGCTCGCCGCGGTTCGCCGAGGATGAACAGGAAGAATGGCACGGCCAGCACGAGATAGCGAACGGGCACCCAGGAGTGATCGTGTTCGTCGCCCTCGGCATGGGCCGGGTCCGCCGCGTGCGAATGGGCGTGCGCATGTCCGTGATCGTGTCCACAGTTTTCGTCGTGCGCATGACTGTTTCCATGCGAATGCGCGTGGCCGTGATCGGGCGTCGATCCGGACTTCGCCGATTTGGCGGCGCCGGCGAGTTGCCACACGGCGATGCCGCGAATCGCGACCAGGGCCAATAGCACGAGCCCGCCAGCCAACACCGGCA
Source organism: Gemmataceae bacterium (assembly GCA_031363325.1). GTDB lineage: Bacteria > Planctomycetota > Planctomycetia > Gemmatales > Gemmataceae > SIAJ01. The sequence continues at coordinate 3,720 of JANLUE010000039.1, read as the reverse complement.
CAAAGAAGGCCGGCACGAGGATTCGGATCAGGAGGGGTTCATTGAAGTACATGGCGACGGCCGCGATCCCGAGTGCCCCGCACAACAGGATCGTGAAGAGCTGATCCAGGAAGTAGTTCCCGCCCGGCTCGCCGTGCGAATGTGCATGTGCCACGGTCATTCCTCCTTCTGGGCGGCAATCGCCGCGTTGGACCGCAAACTCGAATCGCCGACATAGTGCAAAATCAGCGAATAGACGAACACCTGGATCGACACCGAAAGTACGATCGTCACGATGATCCGCCGACGAAACACCCGCGTGAACATCAGGAGCAATTTCAGATCGAACATTGGTCCGAGCACGAGGAACGCGACCTTGGAAGATGTATCCAGGGTCGTGAAGCTCGCCGCCACGAACGCGTCGGCCTCACTGCACAGGCACATGACGATTGCCAAGACCATCATCCCGAAGATGGTCAGGGCGGGCAGGCCGCCCGACAATTCGGAAATCGTTTCCGGATTGATCGCGATCTTCGCGGTGGCGGCCAGGGCGGCCCCGATCGTCAGGAACACCATGATGTCCACAAAATCGTGGAGAGACGTCTCCGAGATGTTCTTCAGGCGCTGGAAAAACGGCTTCGACTCGCCGGCCCGAAGCTCCGACGGATGGAGCTGCGGCTGATCGAGAACATCGAGCGAAACGTGGCCGGGGGCCGGGGCGGCGAGCGGCGTTAAGAGGGCGTTGCCGTACTTGCGATACTGGGCCTGGACAATGCTCGCCGTCGTAACCGCGACGACGAAACCGAGCCCGACCCGCAAGGCTACGAGTTCGTAGCCGAGCCCGTGGCCGACGAACGCGACGAACGTACTCGAGATGACGACCACATTGATGATCGGCCCGGCGAGCATGTAAGCCACGCACGTGCCAAGCGGCAGGCCCTTTCGCAACAATCGCCGCATCACGGGGACGATGCCGCACTCGCACATCGGGAACACGAGCCCGAGCAAAGCGCCCACACTCACCGCGAGAAATGGGTTCTTCGGAATGAGCTTGGCGATCGCCTGTTGCGGCACGACCTCTTCGAGGATCCCGGCCACGAGCGCCCCGAGGACGACAAATGGGAACGCTTCCCAAATGATCCCGACGAACTTCTGGATGAACTGACTAACGAGGTCTTCCACGAGGTGGCCTGTGGGTCGGGGTTGGACGCGGGCCGCATGAGGGAAATACGCTGGCCGCCGGGTCCAAGTTCATTGTCCGGGGCAGGGCAGGGGGGTCAATGACGAATGCGCGCCCCAGGGAAACTTCACGCCCCGAAGCGTCGTTTGATCGGCAACCAAAAAAGCGAAGCGGCGAACAGGAGCACGCCCAGGCAGATGATCGCGCCGCTCGCGCCGAACTGGCCGGCCCCGGCGTTGAACCGCACCGTGAGCGACAAGTACAACCCGGCCAGGCCAGTCAGCACGCTGATCGCCAGCGTGTAGCGGATCAGGCCGCGCATGTCCTGGGCGAGGTTGCTCGCGGTCGCGGCCGGCACGATCAACATCGCGTTGATTAGCAGTACCCCGACGGCCGAGATCGAAAAATTGACGATGAGCGCCAGGAGCACGATGAACAGATAGTTGTTGACGGCGACAGGCACGCCGCGCGAACGGGCGAGGCTTGGGTTCAGGCTGGCGAGTACGAACTGGTTGTAGCGCCAGAACAAGACGCCGGCGGTCAACGCCAGGACGATCGCCAAGTTCACGAGATCGAAGTCGCGGACCAACACCGGCCCGCCGAACAGGAACTTTTCCGGGTCGAATAGCCGGCGTTGCGAGAACGCGGTCAGCAACAAGGCACCAAAGCCGATGGCACCGGCGAAAAAGACCCCGATCACCGTGTCGCTCGCGAGGTTCGTGTTCTCCCGTACGAACGCGATGCCGACACCAACCAGCGCTCCGAAAGCGGCCATCACCAGGGGAATGATCCACTGAATCTCGTCCGACTGCGGCGACACGCCCGACGAGATCGCGATCAGGATGCCAAGCGAAATTCCGGCAAACGCGCAGTGCGACATCGCGTCCGAAAAGAACGCCATGCGATTGCCAACGACCAGCGCGCCGACCAAACCGCAGACGGTCGTCACGAACAGGACCGCGAGAAGGGCCTTGAGTTCGTAGTTCCACACGCCCAGCTTCTGGGCGATGTCGTTCAGGAAGGGCAGGGTGAAGTCGGCGAGCATGAGTTCCAGTCAACTCGGTCGGGTCACATCAATTCGTGCACGAGTTCGCCGCCGTGGGCCGGGTTGCCGGTCAGTTGCTTTCGGGCCGGGTCGACGACGAAGTCCATCAGTTCCAATGGCACCTGACCAATCAACACGGGGCATTCGTCGGCCACTTCCGTGACGTCGCAGACGCAGTCGCGACCGTTGATCGTCAGTTTCACGGCCCCAAACGTGGCCGCGTCGCGGAAGCCCGAGGTCGTGAGAACGCGCCGCGTTCGCAAGGGGAGTAGGCCCAGTTGATTGATGAATCGCTTCGGCAGCGACAGAGCCGTGGCCCCCGTGTCGATCAGGGCTTCGTCAATTTGAATCCGGCGGATCGTGGCTTCAGCCTGGTCGCCGCGCTGGACGCGGTACAAGTCTTCGAGACTTTCGACTGTCGCGGGAACTACGACGCGACCCATGATCTCCTCCCTTAATGCACGCTACTGCCCGCCAGGCGTGAACGGATCGCGGCCGCATCGACCAACTCCGGGAGTGGCTTCAGCACGCGGTACATCAAGTCCATCGCGGTCTGAGCTTCGGCCGAACTGATCACGAGCGGGGGCGAGATTCGCACGACCTTCTTCGCCAACGGGCCGAGCAGATGGATGCCGTCGCCCCCTTCGCCACGATAGCAGGCCAGGACGATCGCTTCGGCCCAGTCGGCCGCCGATCGGCCCGCGTGCTCGCGCGTCTCGAGCCCCCAGACCATGCCACCCGCCTCGCCGCGAACGTGGCTCACGAACGGGAGTTCCTTCAGCCGCGTCAGGCCGTCTTCAATGATCCGCGACGCCCGCTTCATGTCCCGGCAGATGTCGCGCGATTCGAATTCGTCCAGCGTCGCGAGCACGGCCGCACAGCAAAGCGGGTTCGCGCTCCACGTGTCGGACGCTTCGCCGAAGTCGAGTGCACCGAGCAGATCCTTTCGGCCGACGGCCGCTGCGACCGGGACGCCGTTGCCGAGTCCCTTGCCCAGGACGACCATGTCGGGCTCGAGGCCGTAGGTCTCGAACGCGAACAGGTTGCCGGTGCGGCCGAAGTTCGATTGCACCTCGTCCAGGATGAACACGATGTCCATCTCGCGGCAGAAGGCCTGCAACATCTGCAGGTATTCTTTCGGTGGATGGAACGAGCCGCCGCCACCGAGGTAGGGCTCCGTGATGAGAACACTCAGTTTACGCCCGAACTGCTTGCGGAGTTCGTCCAGCTCCCGGCGATAGGGGGCCGGATCGAATGGGTCGTCGCGGTTCACGACGTCGGCACATTCGCGCATCGGGAACGAAATGAACTTCACCCGGGGGTCGCGTTCGTGATCGGACTCGGTGCCGGTGACCGCGCCGGCGAGCCCCTTCTTGCCGTGGAAACCATAGCGGGTCGCGATGATCATCGGCCGGGCCTTGTCGCGGGCGAGGCCGGCCCAGATCGCTTTCTGAATCGCCTCCGACCCGGACGCGGACCACATAACCTGATGCAACCGGCCGCCGCCGGGCGTGCG
>JANLUE010000026.1:0-2485 GCA_031363325.1 Gemmataceae bacterium | reverse complement strand
CTCTCGGACATGATACAGCAGCGCCTGAAGGTACGTCAGCATCTCCAGCCAGCGAAATCGCTCGGCACGGGGCATTCGTTCGAGGGCCCCAACGACGTCGCCCAGCCGACTTGCGGACAAGCGCGAGCAGTTGATCTTGGTTCATTGTTCGATTCAGTGTGGCCGCCTGATTTATCCGAAACAACCGATCAGTCTTTTTCTCTCACGATCCCATCAATGGTCGCGACGGCGATCGGGTGGTAGGTCGGACGGGCCTTGGCGTAAATCTTGCGGGCGAGCGCTTTGCCGGCCGGTGTCTTCACCAGTTCGGCGTACAGGGGCTGAAGAAACTTGCGCCGGCCCTGGGACGTGAGAAACTCTTCCATGCGTGGAAAGGCCGGCTCGTACCGGTGTTTCGCCGATATCAGGAGCCACTGGAACAACACTTCGGCATTTGTTCGCGGGGTCAGTTTCAGGGCCGCGTCGAGTTCGCCGAGTTGCATGGCGGTCAATTCGGGCGGAAGTTCCGTCAGGAAGTGAATCCATTCCTGGGTTGACCAGTCGGCCGTCCGGAGTTCTTTCGCGCCAAGAGTCCCGGCCTTCCAATCGCGAACTTGCTTCTCGACGGCCTCGAAGGCTTCGGCACGAGCGGTCGGTGCCGAGCCGGGTAGGCCGGGCTTGTATAGCCATTCGTCGACGGGGATTCTGCCGGCCGACTTCGCATCGAGCAACAGCAAGTTTTCGTTCAGGTACTTCGCGAACGTCTCCGTCGTGATGCTCTGGAACGCGAAGTGATCGAAGTAGCCTTTCAGGAAGCGATCGAATCGATCGCGGCCGAACGCGGTTTCCAGATGCTTCAGGAACAGTGCCCCCTTCTCATAGGGCACGTCGGTGAGGCCGTCGTCGGGGTCGCGGCCCTTCAAGTCGATGTACAGCGACTGATCGGATAGCTTCAGGTTTTCGAGTTCGCGCTTCAGGCTGCGCGCCCCGAGGACGGCCTCCATGTCCGCCCACTTTGAACCGTACACCGCTTCGACGATTCGTCGCTCCAGATACACCGTGAAGCCCTCGTTCAGCCAGAAGTCGCTCCACGTCGCGTTCGTGACGAGGTTGCCGGACCAACTGTGGGCGAGTTCGTGGGCCAGCAGCGACATCAAGCTTTTGTCGCCGGCCAGCACGGTCGGCGAGACAAACGTCAGGCGTGGGTTCTCCATGCCGCCGAACGGGAAGCTCGGCGGCAGTACGAGCACGTCGTAGCGGTCCCAGCGATAGGGGCCGTAAAGACGTTCGACCGTCTCAACCATCTTCTCGAGGTCGGCGAACTCGTCGGCCGCCCGTTTGACGACCCCCGGCTCCGCGTACACTCCGGTTCGCTTGCCGATCGATTGAAACTCGAGATCGCCAACGGCGAGTGCGATTAGATACGGTGGAATCGCTCGCTTCATCTCGAAGCGATGTTCGCCGGTGCGGGGGTTCTTCGGATCGTTGGTCGCGCTCATGACGGCGAGCAGGTTCTTCGGCGTGCGGATGCGGGCGGAGTAGGTCACGCGAATTCCCGGCGAATCTTGGAGCGGGATCCAGCTCCGGGCGTTGATCGCTTGCGACTGCGTGAACAGGAGGGGCTGTTTCTTGCCGCCGGTCTGTTCGGGCGTAAGCCACTGCAGGCCGCTCGCTTGCTTGCCCGTGGCGTAATGAACGCGGACGGCCGTGATCTTGCCGGGCGTCGGAATCAAGATCGGCGTACCGAGTATTTCGTCGGCTTTACCAGACTCGAATCGACCCACTACGAACGTCTTGCCATCGGTCGAAGTCTCGACCCGTTCGATCGCGAGGCCCCGCGAATCGAGCACGAGCGGCTGGCTCTCGTCCTTTGACACGCGTTCGATCGAGAGCGTGACGTGGCCCGCGAGTTGTTGCTTGTCGAAGTCGACATTCAGGTCGAGATCGACATGCCGGACGCGCACGTGCTCGGGCCGGGCGAAGGAATGCAGGTCGGCAGCGAACGCATCGCGTGCCGTGACGCACAGGCAAAGAACAAGTGCCCGTCGCATGAATTACCTCGCTGTTGTAGCATGGATCGTCGCGGAAATTTGGGCTATTCGCGCTCCGCGACCACGCGGAACATGCCCCAGGCCGGCGGCAGGTCGACCGTCGGCAGCGCGGCCAGTTGTAACTTTTGTCGGCTCAAGTCGGCGGCTGGCAGGAGGCCGAGGTCCACGATTCGCGCACCGACCTCGTCGTAGAACATCGACATATTTTCGATCATCGATGGGTCGGTTGGACACGGGGTCCAGCCGGTGTGCGTGACCCGGTAGCGGGCCGAAGTGAGCGTCGCGGCCAGGGTCGCGCCGACGGCCGGGGACAATCGGCGGAGTTGATACAGGTCGTTCAGCACCATCGACCATACTCGTAGCGGTTCCCAGGCTTCGCCGCCAGCCCCGAGTAGGCCGAGCGGCGAGCGGAAGTCTGGTTCGAGGAATGCGATGCGAGTTCCGGGGCGCAAACG
>JANLUE010000018.1:0-2564 GCA_031363325.1 Gemmataceae bacterium | reverse complement strand
CCCCTGCCATTTTCTTCATGCAGAAAGATGGGGGCAGAAAAATGAAATGAAAATCAGTTCGGGTTTTTTCCATTTTTCTGCCCGCATCTTTCTGCATGAAATCGGACACACCTCGCTGAACGCGACAGCGAATCAGGGCGGAATCACCGCATTTTCTAGCTCGCAATCCGGTCAAGGCGGCGTGCGTGTAGAGGTCCGCGCGGACCAAACCGCTCAAGCCGAGAACCGCTCTGCTCGATCTTCGGGGCGGCCTGGATCATGCGGGCGAATTCGTCTTCGGTGAATGGTCGAGGCTTCCGCACGTCCGCCGGCGGCGCGGGAGACACCAGTCCGCGAAGAGGGTTGGTCGCGGCCCGTTTCTTGGGGGCGAAGACGATTGCAAACGCGAGAAACGGAAGTAACCGGTTCACGTGGACCTCGCGCAGTGGCGGAGAGATTGGAACTTTGGCGGATTCTACGACAAAACTCAACTCGTGTTGAACTTGGAATATTGACAGCCGCGCGGGGCGCGGTCGCGAAAATCCAACTTTGGCGGGCAATCGATACTCATTCGGTTGGCATCAGTGCCCACTCATCGTTCGCCGGCGACAACGCGCTGGCGCGGCGGCCAGGGTCGCCGACTCGGTCTGGAACGCCGTCGATTAGGGCAAGGGAAACTCATGGGTCGTGCCGACGATCCGCCGCTGGTAGGCCTGGGCTGCCAACCCGACGAACCCGACGACCGCCAGGAGGGCGACGGCCCCGAACCAAGTTCGCCACCGCACATGCATCGACCAGCCCTCCGCCGCCGAACACAAACGAATCTATACGGCGTGCTCCGCGCGGCGTCGCGACGCACGCCGCATCGATTCCGGTTGAGCGAAACCCGCCACATGGCGGGTTCGGCTGTGGGGTAGCAATCGCTTGCCCCTTCTTTTCAACGCTCCATTGGCCGACGAACAACGTTGGGGCGGGCCGGCCGCACGACCGCGCGAGACGACGTTTCGCGAACCCGGACCGGCTTGAATCAATAAATGGACATATACGTCGTTCGAAACGACGCGGGTGGGGACTCGTTGTTTGTATAAGGCACATTGGACATCAGGCGGTTCGCCATTAAACCTCCACCAGCTCGGCCTCGCTCGAAGGGGAGGGCAATGCCAACCCCTTGGCTGCCAAGCCCTCCACACGGAATGAAACAACACGAAGTCATTTATTCCGGCTCTTCGCGTTTTTTAGTGGGTGGTTTTGAGTAGATTGTAGTCGAATTTGCCGTATTTTCTCGACGGAATGCCTCTTTTCTTCGAGTCGAAAAGCGACACAATTCGGGGATGGCGAATTTTCGACAGCTCCGCGACCTCTATCGCTTCCCAGGGTTCGTGCCGAGCCAGGGCATCACGGGTCGATTCGGCGACCCGATGGCGGCCGTGGTCCGGCTGCGCGGCGTCCGAAAAAAACAGTCTGTGGTGTTTGCGGCCAGGTTGCGTTTTCCCATTACGACAAACGACGCCGAACCGTCCGCGACCTTTCGTCGGGCGACAAGCGCGTCTATTTGTCGTTTTTCCTTCGGAGGGTTTTTTGTTCGCGATGTGCCGGTGTGAAGAACGAACGCCTCGAATGGTTGGCCGACAATCCGCTCTATACCAAGCGATTCGCGTTCTACGTTGGGCAACGTTGTCGCGAAGCGCCGATTCAGGAAGTCGCCGACGAATTGCATCTCGACTGGCACGCCGTCAAGGAGCTCGAAAAGCAATATCTGCGCGAGCAACTTCGTCGATCGGGTTCGCCGGCACCTCGAGCCATCGGCATTGATGAGATTGCGATTGGGCCGCGACACCAGATCGCATCGTGGTCAGCGACCTGGACCGTGGTCGGGCGATTTGGTTCGGCGGGACCGACCGTTCCGAAGCAAGCCTCGACGAGTTCTTTCGTTGGCTGGGCCCGGAAAAGTGCGGCAAAATCCGCGTGGCCGTCATGGACATGTGGCGGGCATTTCGCAATTCCACGCTCAAGCCGGGCAACGCGCCGCAGGCGAAAATCCTCGACGACAAGTTCCACATCCTCAAGCACCTCGGCAACGCGATGGATACCGTTCGCAAGCTCGAGTACGCCCGCCTCTCGGGGCGCGATCGGCGCTTCATCAAGGGCCAGAAGTACACGTTGCTCTCGAATTGGGAGAACCTCCGTCCCCGGGGCCGAACCGCTTTGCAACTGCTGTTTCGTGCCAACACGCGACTCAACAAAGCCTACCTCTTGAAGGGATCGTTCGGCCGCTTGTGGAACTACGCAACGCCGGCGCTGGCCAAACAGTTCTTCGATTTGTGGTGTGACGCTTTGCGCTGGCAGCGCCTCGAGCCGTTCCAGAAATTCGCCCGCATGATCGAATCGCACTGGGACGGCATCGCTGTGTATTGCTCCGATGAAAACCGCGTGCCCCTCGGCTTCGTCGAAGGACTGAACAACAAGATCCGCGTCATCCAACGACGCGCCTACGGAATCCGAGATGAAGACTACCTCCGACTCAAAATCCTGACCTGCAACCTGCCAAAACTCTGAAAATCACCCACTAAAAAACCCGAAGATCC
>JANLUE010001511.1:0-9459 GCA_031363325.1 Gemmataceae bacterium | reverse complement strand
CGGTGACCGGCTTGCCGGCCGGCCTCGCGCCGACTTACGACCTCGATAGCGGTACGACCAATCCGGACGGCACCACGCGCGTGACAGCCCCCTCGGGTTCCAACCGGACCGATGTGGACTTCGGCTATCGCGGCACCGCGTCGCTCGGCGATCGCGTCTGGCGCGACACCGATGGAGACGGCGTTCAGGACACGGGCGAAACGGGCATCAACGGCGTAACGGTGCAACTCACGTGGGGCGGGGTCGATAACGACCTCACGACCGCGGCCGACAATCTGGTCTTCACGACTACGACGGCCACCGACGGCAATTACCTGTTCTCGAACCTGCCGCCGGGCAACTTCCGCGTCGATGTGACGGCCGGCGTGCCAACGGGCCTGACGCCGACCTTCGACCTCGATGGAATCGCGACGACTCCGAATTCCGCGACCACGACCCTGACGACCGGCCAGAACCGAACCGATGTGGACTTCGGCTACAACGGCACGACCACGCTCAGTTCGTTCGCGGGCTTCGCCTATGTCGATTCGGACAACGACGGAGTCAAGGACGTCGGCGAGGCCCCGATCCCCGGCGTGACCGTGACGCTGACCGGGACCGATTCCGGCGGCAACCCGGTGAGCCTGACGCGAACGACCGCGGCCGACGGCTCGTACCTGTTCGACAACCTTCAGCCCGGCACCTATAGCGTCGTCGAAACACAACCGGCCGCGTTCACCGATGGCCTCGACACGGTCGGCACGCCGGCCCTGACCGGCATCTCGACGGCGAACGACGCGTTCAACACGTTCCAACTTCCCGCTTCGACAAACGCGATCAACTACAACTTCGGCGAACGCCCAACGACAACCGGGGCCGGCTCGATCGCCGGCTGGGTCTACGTCGATCGCAATCGAAACGGCGTGAAGGACCCTGGCGAACGCGGGATCGGCGGCGTGATCGTTCGCCTGACCGGCACGAACGACCTTGGTGCACCGGTAACCGCGACCGTGGTGACCGACGCGACGGGCCGCTATCGCTTCACGCGGATGCGTGCGGGCACTTACACGATTCGCGAAGTGCAACCGACCGCCTACGTTGACGGCCTCGACTCGGCCGGCAGCCTCGGCGGAACGCGTGGCAACGACGTGGTCAGCACGATCACCCTGACGACCGGACAGAACGGCATCAACTACAACTTCGGCGAAGTCAGCCTGAAGCCAACGGTGCTGTCGAAGCGCCTGCTGATCACGATCCCCGCCGGCAACAACCCGAACGCCAAACCGGGCTCCGGCGTGGTGGTCGTCGACCCAACGGTGACGTGAGTTCGATTTGAAGTACCGAACGATAAAGGCCTGCCAGCTCAGTTCCAAACTGAATGGCAGGCCCTTCGCATCAAATCACAAGTGTCTACGCGTCGATCAAAGAAAGCACGAGTCGCTTCCCGATGGCTTCGGCATAGCGGGACAAGTCGGCGACGGTTGGATTTGGTTTTGAATCGCCCTCCAAAAGGTCAATTGCCGATTCGGCCAGCCCCGCCCGAGTTGTCAGTTCGGCCACGCTTAGCCCCTGGCGTTCGCGTTCTTCGCGGAGCTTTCCGACGAGAAGCCGCAACTGTTCGTCGGCCGCGATGCGGGCATGATGTCGCTGAATGATGTCCGGCAATTCGGCGGCCACTTTGGCCCGAACATCGTTGTACTTCGCGGCTTCGTCCGCCGTCAGCCGTCGATCGCGTGTGACTCGATGCATCGTCATTCGGTTGACCTTTCGGGCACTTCGTAGGCGGTGATTGGATAGGCCGAATCGGAATCCACTTCTTCAAAGACAACCACCAAATGCTTTCCAGTCGTCGTATGTCCGAAGAGAATTGGTCGACCGCTCGATTCGCTGTTGTCACCATCAATGGGCCGTGCGAAAACCTCTTCGACTTCCTCCTTGGTCACTCCATGTTCAAGGCAATGAGCGACGTTGCCGTCAGGATCGTCGTCCAAATCCCAGTAGATCGTCGAATAGCTCATCCAAAAACCCTTTCGGATTTCCGCTATTGTAAAGGCAGTCGAAGGAAACTGCGCCCCCTGAGTTCTTGAGTTGGGCTTCAAATGACTTTACGCCGATGGAATTCCGGCGGAAACAGTGCCTTGACAATTGGGCACTGGACCGACGGCCCCTGGTTCGTCGGTCGCCTCCTGGAAGTGCCCGGTGTCTTCAGCCAGGGCGAATCGATGGACGAACTGCTCGAAAACTTTCAAGACGCGTACGAATTGATGGTGACCCAGGAACGATCGCCCGCCCCGACGAATTCGCAACGTCAACTCGTCGAGCTCGACGTGTGAAACGAAACGCCTTCATTCGCGAACTGGAGCAAGCCGGCTGCGAATTCGTCCGCCACGGCGGGCGACACGATTTGTATCGAAATCCCTCCGCAAGCCTTCAGGCACCTGTTCCTCGCCACCGTGAAATCGCGAAGTCGCTTTGCAAAGTGATTCGCAGACAAAAGGTGCTGAATGGAAACCGAATTGAATCTCTCGGAAGTGGCGGACGGCGATCGCATCCTTTCCGTTCAAGGCGATTCGATACCGTCGCCTCCCGGTGCCGCGTCTCCAGGAAATCATCTGTACATGAACTGCTTGTACGGTCGAGGCGTATTGGCGCAAGCGGCAATTGCCATCCTTTCAACGGCACGAGCGGATACAACTCGAATCATCAACTGGCTCGCCGCGCGACCGCTTCTCAATCAGTTTACTTCGATTTGCATCAGCTTTTTCGGAGAACCGCAGAGAGCAAGACACTCGGAAGGCGAGTCTTTCGGTTTAGCACCTTGACGAATGACATCGCAATTTCGACCAAGGGTGAACTGCCGTCGGGAATCCAGAGTTCGCAGATCGATGAAATCCAAGGGCTGATCTGAGCTGTTGACTGGAGGGAACATCTATCGGCGCGAGGTCGTACTTCGCGGCTTCGTCCGCGGCCAGCCGTCGATCGGAATCCACCCCATCCCTCTCGGCCTACCGGGCCAAAAATGACCGGTGGATGACGAGGTTGTCGCGGGCCCGGTCGCAGGACTCGACCAGCAGTACTTTCTCGGTCCGACGGATCCTCGCGGGGCCGTCTGATTTTCGACGGCCAACTCCCCGACCGTGCCGGTCTCGTGCACCACGGCGGCCTTACTTTCCAGAGCTTCCTGGAGCGTCAAGAACTTGTGGCCCCCGAGAGTGTCCGAGCCATGGATGAGGTAGACGGATAGGTTCGCGTGAACGTACGGCCCGGAGAGCCTGCAAGCGTTATGCGGAATTCCCTATCCCAGGGGCGCTAAACAAGTAGCCCCACTCGAACCTTCCGCAGAAACTCGCTCGCCGACTCGCGCGTGATCACGCCGACCAGATCGCCCCGGTCGATTACAGCCACGATCGGGGCACCGTCCGCCAACAACTCCAGGCCATATTCCGCCGGGTCGTCGAGGCGAATCCTGGGCACGTCGCGATACATGACTTGCACCGTGTCGAAGTCCCGGGTTATCAGCGAACCGGCCGGCACGCCCGAATAGGCGTTTCGGGCCCGCACCGCCTTCTGTTCCTGGCTGGCACCCATCCACACAAAGAAGGCAACGATCAAGAGCATTGGGTTCGAGAACAGTCCGGCGATCGCCATCAAGAGGGCCATTCCTTTGCCGATGGTCGCTGCGATGTCGGTCGCCTTGCGCGAGCCGAGGCCCATCGCGAGGAGCGCACGCAATACGCGGCCACCGTCCATCGGGAACGCCGGCAGCATGTTGAAAACGATCAAGCCGACGTTGATCCAGAACAGTTGTCCGATCAAATCCTCGCCGAACGTGAACGCACTTTCGGGAGAGACCATCCCTTGCGCGAACCAGATCGCCCCGAAGATCAAGGCAAGCGCCACGTTCACGGCCGGCCCCGCGAGTGCGACGACCAGTTCCTGCACGGGCTTCTCCGGCATCCGCTCGAGGCGGGCCACGCCGCCGATTGGCAGGAGCGTGATGTCCCTGGTCGGAATGCCGTAGCCCCGCGCGGCCAGCGCGTGGCCGAGTTCGTGGAGCACGATGATCCCGAACACGGCGGAGATCAGGCCGACGCTGGACATCGCCGCCGACACGTCCCCGCCTGTCGAATAACCGCTGTACGCAACGAACGCAAGCAGGAACAGGAAGGTGAAGTGGGCGAAGATATCGATGCCGAACAGTCGGCCGATCCGAAAGGACCCGGCCATGGCTTTATCCTCCAAACGGCTTTGCCGTCTTGTTTTTCACAGGAGCCCGAGTCGTGGGCTTCTCGCCCGGGCTCCGATATTTTGAGGGGCTGTCGTCCGGGTGGATTCCGGCCCCCAAGTGTTATTCGGGTCGGAGGATTCGACATTGAGATGGTCAATACACGATGCGCTTGACCCGGACCTTGCGTCGACGGGCGGCCGCCTCGGGGTCGAGTTCCGGGACGAGAGCGACGGCCGACTCGCCGGCGATACGCCAGCCTTCCGACTCGGTCTCGACTGGGCCGATGCCGGTCCCGCCGTAGGTCGGGTCTTCCGTCGAGAGTTGCACCCGCCACTGGTAATCGAATGGCGGAGCGAGCAAGGGTTCCGGGCACGTTGAGAGATGCAGGTCGCGGCCGAAGTTCACGATCAGCAAGCGATCGAAGCGGTCCTCGGCGAAGTACCGTAGCACGAACGCCAGGTCCGAGAAGACCGCTCCATCGACTCGGCGCGATCGTTTCGCATTGAAAACGGGGTCATCACGGCGGAGTCGGAGCAAATCTTTCGTCAGTTGATAGGCCGGCGAATTGCGGTCGCGGTCCGCGCAGTCGAGTTTGCAGCGTTCAAATGTCTCAAGTGCGTGTGGAGAGGCGAACACGTCTTTCATGTTCGGGTCGGTCAGCGCCCGGAACTGGGCGAGGAATTCGACGCGGCCGTTCTCCACGAGTTTCGCCAGGTCCGGGCCGTGATCGGCGAAGTAGTGAAACGGCGTTGAGGCCGCGAATTCCTGGCCCTGGAACAACATCGGTGTGCCGGGCCCAAGCAGCACGAGGGCTTGCATCGCCCGGTATCGCCCGGGGCTACTGATTTGATGCGCCCGTAGCCCGCGTCCGGAGTTCGCGACCTGATCGTGGTTCTGTGTGAACGTGACGAACGCGGCCGGTGCCAGGTCGAGCCCGAGTCGGCCACGACGATTCTCTTGCCACGAGTACCACTGTCCCTGATAGAGGTAGCCGTACTTGGCGGCCGACACGAATTCCTGAGCGAACCCCCGGTAGTCCGTGTAGTAGGCCTCGCTTCGACCCGTCAGCGCGACCATCGCCGAGTGATGGAAATCGTCGTTCCACAAGGCGTCGAGCCCGTAGCCGCCACGTTCGATGGGCCGGACCAGGTCCGTGTTCTGCGGCTCGTTCTCGTTCACAATGATGATCGACTTCGGGCCCGCGGCCGATCGAGCGCGACGACCAATTTCCGTCAAGATATGGCGGTTCGGAGGCGCGTCGTCGTAGACGTTCTGGGTCGCGTCGAGGCGCAGGCCGTCGAGGTGGAACTCATCGATCCAGTACGCCGCGTTCGCCGTGAAGAAGTCGCGGACCGGCCCCGCGTTGGGCCCGTCGAAGTTGATCGCTTCGCCCCACTCGGTCGTGTATTTCTCGGTGAAATACGCGGGGGCGAACTGTTTCAGGTAGTTCCCATCCGGGCCGAGATGGTTGTAGACCACGTCGAGAATCACGCCGATTCGATGTCGATGGGCCGTGTCCACGAAGCGACGAAAGTCGTCGGGCGTGCCGTAGAGCCGGCACGGGGCGTACATGTTGACGCCGTCGTAACCCCACCCGAATCGACCGGGGAAATCGGCGAGCGGCATGACCTCCAGACAGGTGATGCCACAGGCCGCAAGTTCCGAAAGTTCTCGCTCCGCGGCCGTGAAGGTTCCCTCCTTCGTAAACGTGCCGATGTGCATCTCGTAGATCACTTGTCCGGCGAGCGTCACGCCCGGCCAATCGCGATCGGTCCAGGCGAATCGACTCGGATCGACGACTTCTGAAGGACCATGCGGCCCCTCGGGCTGAAAGCGCGAGGCGGGGTCCGGGTACAGATAGTCGCGTCCGTCGAGCCGATAGCGATAGCGCGTCCCCGGCCCGGCATTTGGCACTTCAACGACGAAGTAGCCATCGGCTTCGGGTTCGAGGTCGCGTCGGCCGACTTCGTCGAGAACGAGTTGCACGCGTCGGCACGCGGGTGCCCAGACGCGGAAGTGCGTGGAGTCGGGACCGACCTCGGCACCGGCCGGATAGCGGCGTTGGAACGACATGACGTCTCTCGTGCAATTGCCGCACCAATGGAATGGAATTTAGCAACGCGTTCGATTGCGAAAACGCTGGCGATGAAATCCATCCGGGTGGCGATCATTCCTTGCGCCGAACGAGCGTGACCGCGGTCGTCTTGCCGACCACGACTTCGACTTCCGCTTCGCTCTGGCCCCGAACGGCCCGGTACTTCCCGGCCGGCACGCCCTTGATCGTCACGACCTTTTCGCCGACCTTCGTCTCCGCCCCGCTGAAGGCGAAGTGATTCGTGATCGCCGGAACATCGCCGAGCGGCACGAGCGACACGGGCCACGTCGAGGTGTCCTTCGCTTCTTCCTCCGGCAACGTCACGATCAGGTCGCCGAACTTCGAGGGATCGATGGTGAGGTCTACGGTCAGTTCGTCGCCGGCCTTCACGGCCACGCGCTTCCAGGCGACCATCGGCCCGCCGCGACTGACGTACACGAGGTAGTCGCCCGGTTTCAGATGAACGTGCCGATAGACCGGGCCATCCTTCTCGGCGAAGATGGTCGTCAGTTGCGGAGCGAACGTCCCCGACATGACGTACCCGCCCGGGCCCTCCTTCGAGCCGACCGGCATGCCGGCCGAGTTCGAGTATTCCTTGCCGTCGGCCCCTTTGCCAATGAACCCGATGGTCGTCGGCTGAACGGCTCCTTCGCCAACAAACTTGATCCGGCCCGCGACGTAGGGGGCATCTTCCGCGTCGAGGGGAGCCTTCGGCGACTTCTTGATCTCGGCCGTGAAGGTGCCGGCCAATCGCGTGTTCGGCGATTTCTTCAACTTGAAGTCGATCGATCCCTCGATGGACTTTTTGGTCTGCTTGGTGAACTTGACCGTCATCGTGTAATCGGATGGAGAGACAAAGGGAGTACCCTGATGATCCTTCGTGGAGACCACGACGGTCGGGGCCTCGAACTGCCCGTCGAATGTCCACTCCTTGCCTTCGAGCTTCTCGCCTTCCTTGGTCGGCAAGTTGAAGCTGATTTCGGATTCGGAAATCAAGCGCTTGCCGGTACGGAACTCGAGCTTGTTGCCCTCCAGGATGACTCTGTCCGGCTTGAATGCTTGACCGTTGATCGTCCCGGCGACGGCCGTTGTCGGAACGGCTGGCGTTGGATTTGGCTCGCCGGACGGCGTCACCTTGGCCGGCGCGGAATCGCCGGAATTCGGGGCAGGCGGCTTGTCGTCCTTGCAGCCGGCGAGCAACAGAATTGGCACGAGGATTCGCGGTGTCAAGCGCATGGCGGCCCCCAGAGTCAGGTTGGCGTTCGGCCGACGGTCCACGCCAGTGGACCGGGCGGTCGACGCAGCAGGTTTGAATCGGTCAAGAGTTCCAGCTTGCCTCGCCAGTCATGTTGTACCGACGCTTCGTGCAAGCGATCCTGAGCCGCCATCGTGATCAGGTTTCCGCGCAGGTCGAGATGGACGACCGTGGCCATCAACGGCGAACGGGCCAGGTGGCGGACACCATCGTCGCTGATCCGATTTTCACGCAGCTTCAACGTTCGCAGTTGGCGAACGTGCGGCGACTCGGCGAGGGCCGCCAACCCGGCGTCGCCGATCGCATTGCCGTCGAGGTCGATCGCCGACGCGCCGGCCAGCCCAGGTGCGGCGGCCAATGCCCGAGTTCCCGTTGGCCCGAGTTCGACGTGCCGAAGGTCGAGCCACGAGTCGGCCACGAGCATGCGCCCAAGTACCGATGAGCCGGCGAAGAGCGCGATCCCCGCGTCGCCAAGTCGATTCCGAGCGATGCTCAGTCGGACGAGGCGAGAACCGGGCGGGCCGGTCAACAGCGGTCGGATGGACGCTTCGGACAGGCCGTTGCCGCTCAAGTCGAGATCAGTGAGGTCGGTCAAATACGCCGACTCGGCGATGGCTCGCAGCCCGGCCGCGCCAATCCGCGAGTTGTCGTTGATCCGCAACGAGCGCAGCCCACCGAACGCCGGCGAAACGGCCAGGACACGCAGGCCCCGATCGTCCAACTCGGTGAAGCCGAGGTCGAGGGCGTCGAGCCGGCCCAGGAGCGGCGAGCGAGCGAGCAAGCTCGGGCCGCGATTGCCGAGTTCATTGCCGACGAGATCGAGTTCGCGGACGTGCTTCAGCGATCGTGCCTGGACCAGTTCGATGAGTCGATCGCCGACATCGACGAAGCGAACCTTGCGGACCGGGGCGATTTCAAACAAGGCCGGTCCATTCGTCAGAAACTGCCCCGTATCGACGGACACGCTATCGATCACGCCGCGACGAAACTCCCAGGCGGTCACGAACGGCCGAACCGGGTTGGCCCAGCGGAGTTCATTCGCCTCCCGCAGGATCGCTTCGCGAACTTGAAGCTGCGGCCGAGCCCTGTCGTCGTCCGGCAAGCGGGCCAGCGCGCATTGCACGCGAATGAACTCAGCCCGATCGGGTTCGCCGTGTTCCTCGAGCCAATCGGCATAGATGAGGCGTGGCCCATCCTCCGCCGGCTGCTCGCGGAGGGCATCGAAGAACGCCCGCTCGGCGGCTGCGGACATGAGGGGCCTCGGGGCGAACCATCGTGCAAAGCCGTTTCCAATTGGAATACGGAGTCCGCAGCGGCGCGTCGGAGTTACACGTGTATTCGCGTCGAAGTATCCAAAACTCATTGCCGTGCGAGGCCAACCAAAGACTTGTTCACTGCTGACGGTTGTGTAACAATGCCACTTCACCGGAGGCGTCGCATGTCAATCGAGACGCTGGCTCCTTCAGTTCCCGTCGTCCCGATTCAGCCCATCGTAGGCCCGAAAGACGTTTTCCACGAATTTAGCCCGATGCGCAAGGCCGTCCTGGTGGATTGGAATTGGCTCGACGAGGAGTTTGAAGCCGGCCGACTCGGGCATGTGATGGACCGCTGGGTCGCGGTGCTGGATCGCCGCATCGTGGACACGAGTACGGACGGATTAGAACTGCCGACCAAAGTCGCCAACGAATACAACGTCCATCCGAACCGGGTCGTCCTCGTGTACGTTGCGCCGGACCAACTCATCGGGTAGGAACGAACTCCGATTCTCGTGTCGAAGATCAACGACGCCACGCCTCGGTACGCGACTTCGATCTGAGGTGTGGCGGCAGAACACCGATTCTGTCGCCGATGTGCAATTCAGCGACTCCAATATCGGCGATTTCGAAGCAGGTTTTCGATTCG
>JANLUE010001509.1:0-6154 GCA_031363325.1 Gemmataceae bacterium | reverse complement strand
CCATCGCGTACCGAGCCTTCGGAGTTAGGGCGACGGAGTTGCCGAGACCCTGAATTACGAATCGCTGTACCGAGTACTGTGAGAGCCCTTCGTCGCGAAGCATGAACTCGGTACTCTCCATGCTCAAAACGCCGGTCGGGTCGGAATTCGTCAACCATTCTCGAATGTTGTCGAAAAGTTCGACGATGGCCGCCCGCCATTCCTCAATGATCTGCTGCCGGTTCGGCCGTGGCCGGGTGAATTCGCCAGTGCGAGACTGTAGAAACTCGGCAAGCCTGAGAGTCGAGAACATTGTTTCCCAATTCCTACGCGAAATAGGCCATGAGCAAGCGGGCAAACAATTCTTCCGTGAGGGGCCGGGTTTCGCCATGGCGGTCGAACTCGAACCAATTCTCAACCCCGTCCTTTTCGACGCGATAGAGCGGCGTGCGCCCGTAACCATTGGTGATCTCAACCAGGCCGGACGCCAAGCCGACCGAAGCCTTGAATGAGATTGGTCCGCTCGTGAGCCGAAGCTTCGGTTCAATGTCGATCGATCGACCGAGCCCGAAGATTTCGAGCGTGGGCACCGAATAACGGCCCAAGCCCGTCTCACGAATTTCCTTCGAGCCTTCCGATGTTTGAAGCAGTTGGTCCGTATCGGCGGCCCGCAACCAGTCTTGCAAACGTGCGAGCAGCCCCGAAACAGAACGCCGCCAATCCTCGATCATAGCGCGGCGACCCTCGGCCGTGCCGGATGGCATTTGGCTGGCACGTTCGCGAAGAAACTCGGCGAAAGTAGTAGTATTCATTTGCGGCTTCGATTGAGCCAGTGTTCATCTGATAATATAGTCGATCAGCCTCACTCCCCCAAATACGCCGCCTGGATGCGGGGGTCGTTCAGCAGCACGTCGGCCCGGTCGGTCGCGGTGATCGAGCCGGTCTCCATCACGTAGCCGCGATGGGCGAGCTTCAACGCCATGCGGGCGTTCTGCTCGACGAGCAGCACCGACATGCCGGCCTTGTTCAGGTCGCGAATCACTTCGAAAATCTTGACGACGATCATCGGCGCCAGGCCGAGCGATGGTTCGTCGAGCAACAAGAGTCGCGGCCGGGACATCAGGGCGCGGGCGATCGCGAGCATCTGTTGCTCGCCGCCGGACAGCGTGCCGCCGAGTTGCTTGTGGCGTTGTTTCAGGATGGGAAAATACTGATAGGCCTTCTCAATGTCCTCGACGATCTCCACCTTATTCGTGCGGGTGAAGGCTCCCATCTGGAGGTTTTCCAGAACCGTTAGGCGGGGAAAGATTTTCCGCCCCTCGGGCGACTGGGCGAGCCCGCGCTTCACGATCGTATGCGCGGGCACGCCAGCGAGATCCTGGCCTTCGAACTTGATGCTGCCGCCGCGAACCTTGATGCACCCGGAGACGGTCATCAGGGTCGTGGTCTTGCCGGCCCCGTTCGCGCCAATCACGGTCACAATCTCGCCTGCCCCAACCGTCAGTGAAATGCCCTTGAGCAC
The DNA here is from genome assembly GCA_031363325.1 of Gemmataceae bacterium. GTDB lineage: Bacteria > Planctomycetota > Planctomycetia > Gemmatales > Gemmataceae > SIAJ01. The sequence goes on along the minus strand of JANLUE010001509.1, from coordinate 4,653 downwards.
CTCGATCGGCCCATAGCCGGCCCGCAGCTCGGTCAACTCGAGGATCGCGGCCATCACGACACCTCTTCTTTGCCGAGATACGCCTCGATCACCTTCGGGTCGTGCCGCACCTGGTCCGGCGTCCCTTCGGCGATCTTAACACCATAATCGAGCACCGCGATCCGATCCGAGATGCCCATGACCAGGCTCATGTGATGTTCGATCAACAACACCGTGAAGCCCCGATCGCGAATCCGGCGAATGAGCCCCATGAGGTCGGTCGTCTCCCGCGGATTCATCCCGGCCGCCGGCTCGTCGAGGAGCAGCAACTTCGGCTCGCACGCCATGGCGCGGGCGATTTCGAGCCGGCGTTGATCGCCATAGGGGAGGTTCTTGGCGAGCCGACCGTCTTGATTGGGAAGGCCAACGAATTCGAGCAATTCCTCGGCCTTGACGGAAAGTTCGCGTTCCTTTCGTCGAATCCAAGGGGCACGGAGCGCCATCCACAAAACATTGCCCGAAAACCGTCGATCCATGCCGACGAGGACGTTTTCAAGGACCGTCATGTTCTGAAACAAGCGAATGTTCTGAAACGTACGCGCGATGCCGCTGAGTGCGATCGTGTCCGTCGTCCGACGCGCCCGATTCCACACGAAGAGCGTGCCCAGACCACCGAGGGCGAGGCCGGCGAGCGCCGCCCACTTCGCCGTTTGCCGTCGATTCTCGCGCTCCGCTTCCAGTTTCGAGACTTTGTCCACGAACGTTCTGGCTTCGCGCTCGTTGTCGTCGGACGTATCGCGGAAGTCGATGGTGTCGATCTTGATTTCGCCCGAGCCATCGAAGATATCCCAAGCGATTTCGTCGTCTTTGTTTCGGACGATCTTGAGCCCACCCACCTCGATGGCGGACTTGATGAGTTCGGCCCGTTTCTCGTCGGCGACCCGGGTGAATTCGGTCGCGCCATCGAGTGTGGTGATCGCCCACAACGGCGTGCGCGAATTGGTGATCGGTTGTACGATCACGCCGCCACGGAAATAGTCCTGTGCCGCCGGTGGAACCGAACTCCATTGAAATTCACCATCCGGCGCGGCCGCGTAGGTTCGCTTGATCGACACCAGCCAGAGGCGATCCACGTTTAGACTGAATACGAACGCGGCAAGCGCCGTGCCGAGGCCCACCAATATGCAACCGAGCAACGTGGTCCAGCAAAACGGCTTGGTCAGTCGGTGCCCCTCAAAAGTGATATGGCCGTCCGTTGGATGATAGATGCCGGTGATCGCGTTGAAGACAGTCGTTTTGCCGGCGCCGTTTGGGCCGATGATCGAGACGATCTGGCCCGGCTCGACCGTGAGATCGACTTCCTTGACGGCGGTCAAGCCGCCGAATCGCATCGTGAGGTTCTTGACCGCGAGCATGGTCATGGTTCAGCCCGTCCTTTTCGCGGCGCGATCGCGGCCACGTCGGGCGGGCAAGACGCCCTGGGGTCGAAGCAGCATCATCAAGATCAGGGCCGCTCCGAAGAGCAGGAGCTTCCAGCCGCTGAACGACATGTAGACTTTGCCGTTCGGGTTCCAGTTTTTTCGTTGCACCCAGGCATCCAGAATCGGGGCCAGCACCTGGTCGTAGCCAAACACGAGCGTCACGCCCACGAGTACGCCATTTCGATTGCCGAGCCCGCCAAGGATCAAGCAGCAAATCAATGTCATCGAGACGTTGAAGTTGTAGGCGTTCGTCGGTTCCGATGTGCTGGTGAGGCGTGTCGCGAAGAGCCCGCCCGCGAGTCCCGCGAGCGCCGCACCAATTGCGAGCGCCGCGAGCTTGGCGCGAGCCGAGTTGATGCCCATGCACGTCGCGGCCAGCTCGTCTTCGCGAATTGCGACCCAAGCCCGGCCGAGCCGCGAGCGCTCCAGGTTCCACACGAGGACATACGCGAGCGTGAGATAACCCAGCGTCAAATAGTAAAAAAGTCGATAGTCGGCCGACCAATCGGGCTGAATTCCAATGAATTCGACAAATCCTTTGAGGCTGATCGAATCGCCCCACAAGTCGAGGCTCGGCGGTGTGATGGGATTGATGCCCTGCATGCCGTTCGTGATCGACTGAAAATTGCGCAGCAAATACATCACAACCAGGCCGAACCCCAGTGTGACCAGTGCCAAATAGTCGCCGCGAAGTCGGAGCAATGGTGCACTGAGAACGATCCCCAACAGGGCCGATCCCAGGACCGACATCATGAGCCCGATCAAGAAATTGAATTGAAACGGGTTGGTCTTCACCGTGGTGATCGCGAGCGCGTAGGCACCGACCCCGAAGAACGCGGCGATGCCGAGATGGAGCAAGCCCGTGCAACCGACGACCACGTGCAAGCCGAGGGCGAGGATCGCATAAATGAACAGGAGGGGTAGTTTCGAGCCCAGGGATTGTTGGAGAAACTCGAAGACGTTGCGCTCTGCCCCGGGGACGAGCGGGTAGGCGACGACGGCCGCGAAGATCAGTCCGCCGATGATTCGTCCGGTCCACCCACTCATACTTTTTCCCGCGTGTGCGCCCCGAGCAAGCCGGACGGGCGGAAGATCAGAATCAGAATGAGGATGGCGAAGACGGCCGTCTCCGTCCACTGGGCATCGAAATAGGTATCACTCAACGCCCGCACCATGCCAATCACCAGTGCGCCGATCACGGCCCCGGTCACATTGCCAATCCCGCCAAGCACGGCCGCCGTGAACGCATAGAGGCCGTTCTTGAAGCCCATGTCCCAACCGATCGTCTTGATCTTCAATGCGAAGATCACGGCGGCGACACCGGCCAGGGCTCCGCCAATCAAGAACGTGACCGCAATCACGCGATTGACATTGATGCCCATCAACGCGGCGGCGGTCGGGTTCTGTGCCGTGGCGCGCATCGCCTTGCCGAGCGGCGTCAACTTGACGAACACGGTCAGGCCGAGCATCGTCAAACAGGTGACGACAATCACTAACAAGTCGGCCCAGGACAATTGAATATTCGACCCGTCGCCCAAGACGTTGCCGTCCGGCAAGAGTCGGGGGAAGTCGAGGTCTTGCGAGCCGCCCCAGATTTGGCCGATGTTCATGAACACGAACGACACGCCAATCGCCGAAACAAGTAGATTCAATTTCGGGGCAGCGCGTTGTGGGCGATAGACTGCGAGATACACTCCCGCGTTCAGGGCGGCGCAGAAGATTGGAGTGACGACCAGGAGCAAGAGAACGAACATCCAGGCAAGCGGTGTGCCGGCCGCAATCGATACGAATCCGACCAGAGTCCAAGCCAGAAAACAACCGAGCATGAACAAGTCGCCGTGTGCGAAGTTGATCAACTCGACGATGCCATAGACCATCGTGTAGCCGAGCGCGATGAGTGCGAACAGAAATCCGTTCGTCACGCCTGTGATGCACACGTTGAGAAGCAAGTCTTGCCCGCCGGACGCGGCGAGCGGGAGGGGGGTCATCGGCCAGCGGCCTCCGCGAAGTAGAGCGACCCCGGCGTCGAGACGCCGGGGTCGGAGGTCGTCATTTCTTGGCCGGCATTTCGAGGACTTTCACGAACTCGAACTTTCCGTTCTTGACCACGCTGCCACTCATGGTCGTCATGCTCGTATCGCCGTTGGCGTCGAACGACCACGTACCAATCGCACCGTCAAAGTCCTTGATTTTGCCGGCGGCGACTCGGATCGCCTCCCGATCTTTGACGCCCGCCTTGCGAATCGCTTCGAGCGCTACCTTGCCGCTTTCATAACCGTAAACGGCGTATGCTTCATCTGGAATTTTGCCGTACTTTTTCTGATACGCTTCGATGAATTCCTTGCTCTTGCCGCCCTTCTTGATCAACTCGGACGGCGGCAGGCCGCCGAATGTCACATAACACCGGCCGTTCAACACATCGGCACCGGCCGATTCGATGAACGCGTTCTCATAGCAACCGTCCGGGACCATCATTGGAATGTCGAGCCCGGAAGCGACCATGTCCTTCGCGAGTTGCCCGGCTTTGGTTTGCGTCGTACCGCCGAAGTAGAGCATGCTTGGGTTGGTCTGTTTGATCTTGAGCATGAGGGCGCGGAATTCTTGTGCCTTGGTATCGATGCTCTCGTGGCCGAGTACGCGGAGCCGAACGTCCGGATTTTTGCATTCCGCTTCAAACAAGTCGGCGAGGCCTTTGCCGTACACTTCGTTGTCGTCGAGAATATAGACCGATCGGCGCTTCATGTCCTTGGCCCAGCGCGCACCGAGCGGACCCTGCAAGTCATCGGTTGGCACGACGCGGAAGAAATTCACTTTGCCCGTCGGCCGATAGCGTTCCGGCTCACCTTTTTCGCCCAGCGGCTTCGTGAGGCCCGGATACGTGTTGGCCGGGCTAATCATCAGGATGTTGGCTTTATTCAGAATTGGCATCGAGATCTTCGATGCGCCCGAGTTGTACGTACCGATATAGATCATTACATCCTTGTCGTCTTTCGCCAGTTCCGCATTCGCCGTTTCGCGCTGGGCGTCCCACTGCCCGGCGGCCGCCGTCGCGTCGTCGAGGTCCTGATACTCGATCTTGAATTCGCCGACCTTGAAGCCCGACTCGTCGAACGCCAACTTGATGCCGTTGACGATCGTATCGGTCTGGCCTTTGGCGCTGCCGGTTCGAGGCAGGCTGGAAACGATCTTGATG
>JANLUE010001484.1:0-6511 GCA_031363325.1 Gemmataceae bacterium | reverse complement strand
GGCCCCGGCACCGGGGGTCATACATGCTGGAGTGGCCAACAGTAGAAGGCCGAATCCAATCCACCAAATTCGCCGTGACTGGGCCATGTTCCCATCTCCGTGCTAAGTCGGCCCGCTTGCGCCCATTCCCTGGGCCGCGCCGGCCGCGCGGTTGATCGCTTCCCGACCCATGTATCGGGTGCCGGTTCTACCTGTCTTCAGCGATTTCATCAGCTTGACGAATTGAAGGAAGCTACCGGGTTTGCGGAAACGAGCGCGCCTACTATCTGTACCGGCGCGCCCGATCTTCCGTGCGTCCGCTTCGTTCGCGCCCTTCGGCAAATCAAGGTCGCGTGGCATAATCCTCCAATTCCTCAAGCCCGCGCCAGCCATCATCCGATGCAAGGGGTGAGAGTTGAAATCACACTTTGGGCCAAGGACGCCGGAGGACCTATGGGAACGCCCGTCGTACGCATCGGTGGAACATTCGCGCGGCGCGCACTCGTCGCCCTGGCGGCCGCCTTGGTCGGTGGGACGGCCACCGCCCAAGAGCGCATCGCCCCACTTAACTCGGAGCCTCGGCCCCTCACTACGGTGACGGCCGAGTTCGTGCCAACTCCGGACAATGGCATCGTCCAGGTTCAATGTTCGAACTGCGGCGTCGCCCCGTTGAATGAACTGCCCCCGCCCCCGCCGTGTGACACGTGCGGTGGCAACTGCGTGGCCGGTGGGGCCTGCCAGAAGTGCGAGGCGACAACCGGCTTCGGCCGACTGTACTGCCACTTCTACAACGCCTTCCAGTGCCCCGACCCGTGCTATCAGCCGAGTTGGGTGGCCGGAGCGAACGCGTCCCTGTTCGTCGATGGTGCCCGCCCGGCGACCATGATGCGCTTCAAGTGGGACTCCGGCCGTCGCTGGGTCCTGCCGGACCGCAACGAGTTCTTCCTCGCCCGGACCGGCGGAACCCAGGGTCTGCCGAACGCCGAGACCGGCTTGAACTCAAACGAACTGTTCTTCTACACGGAAGCGGCGACTGGTCGATTCAGTGCGTTCACCGAAATGCCGTATCGCGCGATTTCCACCGATAACAACGGCGGCAAGTCGGGCCTCGCGGACATCATCATTGGTACCAAGACGTTGATGATCGACACCGAGTACGCTCAGCTCACCCTGCAGACCAAGACGTTCCTGCCGACGGGCAACTCGGGCAAGGGCCTGGGCACCGGCCACGTGTCGCTCGAACCGTCGCTGATCTTGGCCGCGAAGTTGACGTCGGACACGTACTTCCAGGGCCAGATTGCCGAGTGGATTCCATTCGGTGGCGACTCGGCCGTCGTCGGTGCGTTGTTGCACTATCACGGCTCGTTGAACCATGTGATCGCCCGCCCGGTGGTCGACACGCAGTTCATCGCGACTCTGGAATTTCAGGGCTATTGCTTCCAGGACGGAGCGTTTACGAACGCGGCCGGTGCGTTGCAGAAGTCGGCCGGCGGTCACTACTTCGGAATCGGCCCGGGCTTCCGCTGGGTGATGAGCCAGAAGTGCGACTTCGGCTTCGGCGTCAACTTCGCCGTCACGAGCGAACACTTCGCCCAGCAGATCTATCGCTCGGAGTTCCGCGTGCGGTTCTAACGTGAATTTGGCCGCGGTGTCGAGGTCGGACGAAGCCGAGCGCGTCAGCGACATCCGAAATGGTGTCGCGGAGGCGCTCGGCTTTTTCGTGCGCCCTCGACGCCAAGTGTGGCGACAGAACGCGACAACGCCTATGCTGTGCGCTCCGCGTCTTCGTGGTCGCCACACGCAAACGCCACAGTTGGCTCAAGTCCGGCGTGTTCGGTCGGTCGGTTCGGCTCGTCGAGTCAATTGATGACTTTGGCGAATTGGTAAATGTTCTGGTTGTGAAATAGCTATCGATTCAATCTATTAGTTTAGTTTAGGCTACCTTAACAACGAATTGATATCCGTTTGAATTAAAGCTATCCCGAAGTGCCTTTCGGACAGCGCCTTGGAGTTGGTTCCCCAAACTGATATCGCCGGGCACCGCCGCTCGGTACACTTCGAATGGCACAAGGACTTGCGCTATAGTTGTCCCCTCGATCTGGTGATTCAAGTGAACTTGTGCCAAGGCGGAGTCGTTCACTTGAATTTGAAGGTTGGCAGCACCCTTGGTCGAATTTGCTTGTCGATCTAGGCGAACGGTGAATCTCTCTTTATCAAAATTGCCGATGTTGCCTAATCCACGGATGATCCCTGGATCGAGGTGCTTTAGGCATGCGGCACTAATGACGAAGTCCATGTCATGTGGCGTTGCCTTCTTATGCACTTTGGCCGTGAATCGGCTAATCTTTACGATGTCTTGAACAGGACTAAAAATAAGCTGAGCAGCCATCGCGAGCACCTCCGCTTGAACCATTAATCAGGATTAGATTAGGGAAATGCCTCCGAGGAGTCACCGTCCACAAGTTCGATGCAGTCGGAGCAATCGCGTCAGCTTCCGCCGATGTTTATTCCGCGATGCACGGGTTGGTACATTACCCGTTCGCGCTAGGCAATGACCAATATGCAGTTTTCCCTGACATCTCCTGCTCGTGGCGAACTCAAACCTAGCGCGAAGACTGACAGTCTGCCCACTCGCCGGAGGTGCGCATCGTACGGAACGTCCTCACATATGATTCGTGAGTGACGACCGACGGAAAGCAACTCGATGCCTGTGTAAGTGTCAGCTGGCAAGACTTATGTTCGTCCATACTTACGCCGATTCCAACCCGCGTCGCGTCAATTGCGGAATGTCGGTCACACGTCGCGGCATTCGGCCCTTGTCATGCATACACTGTGTTTCTCGGTACCCCTCTCGGAACCTCTCTCCATGAAAACCTATCGCGTCGCCGTCATTGGCCGGACTGGCAAGGGCAACTATGGGCATGGGCTCGATACGGTGTGGGTCAACAATCCGGGGGCCGAAATCGTGGCCGTCGCGGATGAAGACGAGGCTGGCCGGACGGCGGCCGCGAAGCGGCTCAAGGCACCGGCCGCGTATGCCGACTATCACGAGATGCTCGCCAAGGAGAAGCCGCAGATCGTCTCGGTCGCCGATCGGTTTCTGGATTCACATCGCGACATGGTGATCGCCTGCGCTCAGGCGGGGGCGAGCGTTTTTCTCGAGAAGCCGCTCTGCCGCACGCTTCAAGAAGCGGACGAGATGATCGCCGCCTGCGAGAAACATCATGTGAAGTGTGCGATCGCGCATCAAACGCGCTACAGCCCCCGGGCGAAGGCGATCAAAGACCTGATCGCGGCCGGTCGGATCGGCGAAGTGCTCGAAGTGCGCGGGCGAGGCAAGGAAGACCCACGCGGCGGCGGCCAGGACCTCATGGTGCTCGGCACGCATTCCATGGACTTGATGCGCTATTTCGTTGGCGATGCGCGTTGGTGTTTCGCTCGTATCTGGCAGGACGGCAAGAAGGCCGTGGCCGGCGACGTTCGTCAGGGTGGCGAGGGCATGGGCCCGATCCAGGGGGATCGCATCGCGGCCACTTACGGTTTCGACAACGGCGTGACGGCCACGTTCGGCACCTACAAGGCCAAGGACGGCGTCGGTAAGCGTTACGCCTTGAGCCTGCACGGGTCCAAGGGGTTCATTCAGATGGGCTTCGGTTCATTGCCGACGGCGTACCTCTGCGAAGACCCCGGTTGGATGCCCGGCCACTCCAAGGCCGCCTGGCTGCCGATCACGAGTGCCGGCGTCGATCAACCGGAGCCGCTCAAGGACGGCAGCGCCGATTTCGGCAATCGCCTGACGGCCGCCGACTTGATCGAATCGATCGAACAGGACCGCAATCCGCTCGGCAGCATCTACGATGGCCGAGCGGCGCTCGAGATGATTCTCGCGGTCTACGAGTCGCACAAACTCGATCGACCCGTGGATTTGCCATTGAAGAACCGGCGGCACCCGTTGGGATAGTTCGCCCTACGCCACAATCGCCTTCACCACTTCACCATGAACGTCCGTGAGGCGATAGTATCGGCCCTGGAACTTGAAGGTCAGCTTCGTATGGTCGAGGCCGAGCTGGTTCAGGATGGTCGCTTGCAGATCGTGGACATGGACGCCGTTCGTGGCCACGTTGTAACCGAAATCGTCCGTCGAACCGTGCATGACGCCGGGCTTCATGCCGCCACCGGCGAACCACATCGTGAAGCACCGGGGGTGGTGATCGCGGCCGTAGTCCGTGGCCGTGAGTTTGCCTTGCGAGTAGTTCGTTCGGCCGAACTCGCCGCCCCAGACGACGAGCGTATCGTCGAGCAGGCCACGTTGCTTCAGGTCCTGCACGAGGCCGTAGCACGCTCGATCGATTTCTTTCGTCTGTTTGCGAATCCCGGCGGGCAGGCCACCGTGTTGGTCCCAGCCCGGGTGGTACAGTTGAATGAAACGAACGTTTCGCTCGGCCAGCCGCCGAGCGAGCAGACAGTTCGCGGCGAAGGTACCGGGGGTCTTCGCATCGGGGCCATACAGTTCGAAGGTTTTCTCGTCTTCCTTGGCGAGGTCCATCACGTCGGGCACGCTCGTCTGCATCCGATAGGCCATCTCGTATTGGGCGACTCGAGCGAGAATTTCCGGGTCGCCTTCCTGCTCGGCCTGGAGCGCGTGAAGTTCCGCCAGGCGATCGAGCATCTTCTTGCGATTCTCGCGGGTCGTGCCATCGGGGTTCGCGAGGTACAAAACCGCTTCCTTGCCCGAACGGAACTGCACCCCCTGGTGAGTGCTCGGCAGAAACGCGTTACCCCACAGGCGCGAGTACAGGCCCTGTTCCGTTTTGTCCTTCGAAATGAGCACGACGAACGTGGGCAGGTTCTCGTTGGCGGTGCCGAGCCCGTACGAGAGCCACGCCCCCATGCTCGGACGGCCGGCCAGTTGCGAGCCGGTCTGCATGAACGTGATCGCCGGGTCGTGGTTGATCGCCTCCGTGTAGCACGACTTCACGAAGCACAACTCGTCAGCCATTTTGGCGACGTTGGGCAGCAGTTCGCTGACGGTCGCTCCGGACTTGCCGTGCTTCTCGAACTTGAAGATCGAACCCGCGAGCGGCAACGTCGCCTGGTTGCCGGACATGCCCGTGAGCCGTTGGCCCTTGCGAACGCTCTCCGGCAGATCCTGCCCGTTCATCGTGTTGAGGAGCGGCTTGTGATCGAACAGATCGAGCTGACTCGGCCCGCCGGCCATGAACAAGTAGATGATCCGCTTGGCCTTGGCGGGAAAGTGCGTGCCGGCCGAAGCCGTTTCGCCGAGGAGCGACGCGAGCGCCGCCCCGCCGAGCCCCAGCGCGGACCGCTTGAGGAACACACGTCGATTCGCGGGCGGCAGGATGGTGTGCGACATGGAGATATTGTAAGGAGCTTATTGGTGCGATTTGTTGTCACTGAAGTTTACCTGGCGGGCTAATGCGTTGGCCCGCCGACTCGCCTTGTCGTTGACTTTGGCAACGAATCTCGCATTGTCCACCGGAAGGTCGATAACGGTTTTCGTTGGTCGCCTAAAATCCCTTGATGTCGCTGCGAGTCTCGAATCTCCGCCTGTCGATCGATGCCCCGGAGTCCGGTCTCCCGGAGCGGCTTGCCCGGGCCGCTGGCGTGTCGCCGGGGGATCTGCAACAGTTCCGCATCCTCCGCAAGGCGCTCGACCTCCGCGACAAGCGCGACCTGCGCTTTGTTTACACGGCCGAGCTTGTCGTGCCGGCCGATGCCGAGGCGGTCGCACTGAAGAAGGCTCACTCGACGGCTAAGGTCGAAGCCTTCACCGATCCGCCGTTCTCGATGCCGACCACGGGCACCGAGCCGTTGCGGCACCGCCCCGTCGTGATCGGCTCCGGGCCGGGGGGACTGGCCGCCGCGTACTTTCTGGCCATTCAGGGCTACCGGCCGATCGTCCTCGAGCGCGGCACGCCCGTCCACGAACGCATCAAAGATGTCGAATCCTTTGATGCGGGCGGCCGCTTCGAGCCCGAGAGCAACTACCTCTTTGGCGAAGGCGGGGCCGGCACGTTTAGCGATGGCAAGCTCACCTGTCGGGGTAGCGGGCCGGACGTGTTACGCGTTCTCCAGATGTTCGCGGAGCACAAGGGCCAGCAACCGGGCAAGCCCTCGATTCTCTATTACCATCGGCCCCATCTCGGCTCGAACCGCCTGCCGGCCGTCGTGAAGGCACTGCGGCGAAGGATCGAAGAACTCGGCGGCGAAGTTCGCTTCCACACGAAGGTCGAAGATCTTCTGCTTCGCGATGGCCGACTCGTCGGGCTCGCGACATCGGGCGGCGAGGTTTCGACCGAACTCGCGATCCTGGCGACCGGCCACAGTGCCCGCGACACCTACGAGATGCTCGTTCGTCGCGGCGTGCCGATCGTGCCCAAGCCATTCCAGATCGGCGTGCGCGTCGAACACCCCCAGGCCCTCGTGAACCGCGTGCAATATGGGCCGACCCGGCACGAGGACCAACTCGGCAACGCGGACTATTCGCTCGTCGGCCACGGGTCGGCCGACG
>JANLUE010001454.1:0-4444 GCA_031363325.1 Gemmataceae bacterium | reverse complement strand
AGCCCCGGCCGATGGCTTCGAGGCCGGGGTCGCCCAGGCACACGCTACCTCAATTCGCAAGGCGCTCTATACAGTTGAACGGTTCGATCGAAGAGGGCAAACGAATGTCATCCAACAATTCCATGCGGCTCGGACGCACGTACCGAATTGAGATGACAGGTGCGGTGTCCGCCAGCGTATTGGGGCAGCCAGTTCAATTCGACTTATCCGCATGGGCTGACGAGTTACCGGATCACGCCTATCCAATTTAGAAGTCAATAGTCAAAACGGACGGCGGCCCGACTCGTCGCAAACGGTAGCGGAGTCGATCACCTTCCCGCGCGGCATCGGCGGACTCGTCGAATATCATTCGCCATGTGTCGGAGCTCGCCCGAGTCGGAGGCTCGCCGTGGCCCAGAGTTTCCCGTCCCCGCCGCGAGCCGATCGGCTCGACGCCATCGACCTGCTCCGCGGTTTGGTCATGGTCATCATGGCCCTCGACCACGTCCGCGACTTCTTCTCGAACCGCCTGTTCATGGACCCGGTCGATCTCGACACGACCACGTCCGGTATTTTTTTGACGCGCTGGATCACGCATTACTGCGCGCCGACGTTCATCTTCCTGGCCGGCACCGGGGCCTATCTCTCGATGACGCGCGGTAAGTCGAAGGGCGAGTTGTCGATTTTCCTGCTCACGCGTGGCCTTTGGCTGGCGCTGTTTGAGATCACCATCAATCGGGCCTTCTGGATGTTCGACTACAAGTTGTTCGAATACGGGGCGGGCGTGTTCTGGGCGATCGGCTGGTCGATGGTCATCCTGGCGGGCCTGGTGCGCTTGCCGACGGGAATCGTGAGAATTCTTGGCCTCACGATTATCGGCCTGCACAACTTGCTTGATGGGATGACCGCGGCCGACGTCGGATTACCGAAATTGCTCTGGGTGATTCTGCATCAACCGGGTGACGCGAGCGTGTTCGGCCGAGTCACGTTCGGCACCGCCTACTGCGTGTTGCCGTGGGCGGGCACGATGATGGCCGGCTACGGGTTCGGCACGCTGTTCCGACTCGAACGGCCGGTGCGCCGAAAGATGCTCCTTCTGATTGGTACGCTCGTCACTCTCGGGTTCGTCGCGTTGCGCTTTTCGAACGCGTACGGCGACGCGAGATTGTGGTCCGATCAGGGCTCGACCATGTGGACGACCTTCTCATTCCTGAACTGCACGAAGTACCCGCCCTCCCTGCTCTATCTCATGATGACGCTCGGGCCGGCGATCTTCCTGATTGGCCTCTTCGATCGGCCGCTCGGCAAAGTCGCGCAACCGATCCTCGTGTTCGGCCGAGTGCCGTTCTTCTTCTACCTGTTGCACATTCCGCTGATCCACGGCTCGGCCGTCGCGCTCGATTACGTTCGCTTCGGCTGGTCGCCCCTGGCGATGTCGGGCCCGTGGAACATGAAGCTGGACACGTTGCCCACCAACTACGGCGTCGACTTGCCGACGGTCTATCTGATTTGGGTCGGCGTCGTCTTCTTGCTGTATTTCCCGTGTCGCTGGTTCGCCGGCGTGAAGCGCCGCCACCGCAGCGCCTGGCTGAGCTACGTTTGAGTTCTCGACACTTTCTTGACACTTTCTCGACACGCCGGTAGCCTTCTCGACGGGGGCACCGCTTGTTCGAGCCGAATTTTCGCGTCACGGGGCCGATCACCAAGGCCCTCATGTCCATTGAGGCTGATCGCCAGATCGTGGCGCGCCTGCCGTTGACGACCCGGATGCTCGAATCGCTCCGCCGCACAGCGCGATTGCGTTCGACGCACCTGTCCACTCGCATTGAGGGGAACCGGCTGGCGGAGCGCGAGGTGCGTGCGGTCGTCGAGGAGAATGGCTCGTTTCCGGGCCGGGAACGCGATGAAGTAGAAGTCCGTCACTACTTCGCCGCACTCGAATACGTCGAACGGCTGGGTCGATCGGCGACGCGGCTCACGGAAACGGGAAGTGCGAACGATTCACGGGCTGGTGATGGCCGGGCGCGCTCGCCCGAGTCGGTACCGGGATGGCCAGAACGTCATTCGCGACGGTCGAACCGGGCGGATCGTCTACCTGCCTCCTGAGGCGAGCGACGTGCCCGGTCTAATGGCCAATCTGGTTCGATGGGTGAATGCAGTAATTCGCGAGGGAGAATGGGCGATCCCGATCGTGGCGGCCCTGGCGCATTATCAGTTCGCGACGATCCATCCGTATTTCGATGGCAATGGCCGCACGGCCCGCTTGTTGACCAATCTCCTGTTGCATCGCGGCGGATATGGCTTGAACGGCATTTATTCGCTCGAGGAACACTACGCGGACGACCTCGAAGGATACTACTCTGGGCTTTCGACCGGTCCATGCCACAACTACTATTTCGGTCGGGCGGAAGCCGACGTGACTCCGTTCGTTTCGTATTTCTGTCGGGGCATGTCGGCCACGTTCGCGGCCGTGCGAGCGCGGGCCGAGGCAGCGGGCTCGATCGACGCGACCAAGGCGATCCGTGACTTGACGGCGCGACAGCGTCGAGCGTTGGGACTCTTCGCCAAGTCGAGCGAGGTGACACGGGCCGATGTCGCGAAGTTCCTTCGCCTGTCACCGCGCCCGGCCTACTTGCTCTGCGCCCGTTGGGTCCGCGAAGGTTTTTTCGTCGTCGGCGATCCTTCAACCAAGGCGAGAACCTACCGTTTGGCCCCGGAATTCGAGCAACGGGTTGTTGGCCCGGAATCACCGTGACATTTCCCGTAAACTCGACGAATGCCCGAAGCAACTCCGCCCGCGAGTCACCACATGAATCTCACCGGTCGTCGCGTCGCCCTTCTGATCGAGCAACAGTATCAGGAACTCGAAGTCTGGTACCCGTATTACCGGCTCAAGGAGGCCGGCGTGACGGTCACGTTCGTCGGCCCCGAAGCGGGCAAGTCGTACCCGAGCAAGCTCGGCTATCCGGCGAAGAGCGACCGGGCCGCCAAGGATGTGTCGGCCGCCGATTTCGATGGCCTCGTCATCCCCGGCGGGTTCGCCCCGGACTACTTCCGCCGCGACCCGGCGATCGTGCAACTCGTGAAAGACATGAATACCCAGCAGAAAGTGCTGGCGGCGATCTGCCACGGGCCCTGGCTCTTGTGTTCGACGCCCGCGCTGAAGGGTCGACGCGCGACCTGCTTCTTCGCGATCAAGGACGATGTGATCAACGCCGGAGCGACTTACGTCGACGAGGAAACGGTCGTCGACGGCCACGTGATCACGGCCCGAAAGCCCGACGATCTACCGGCATTCACCGTTGCCGTGATGCGAGCGCTGGGGAATACTTGATCGCGGGTGACCGGTTCGATTTCGCCGTTTGATTGGAGGTATGGTGCTCTTCCTGGCGCTCGAGACTTCGTGCGACGAAACCGCGGCGGCCGTGTTCACGGACGAGCCGAACATCCTGTCGAACATCGTCGCGTCGCAGAACGACCTGCACGCCCGGTTTCATGGTGTCGTCCCGGAGATCGCGGCCCGGGCCCATCTCCGCAACTTGCTGCCGGTCGTCGATCGGGCGCTAAAGCAAGCGGATGTGACGCTCGACCAAATTGGTTGCGTCGCCGTCCACAATTGCCCTGGACTCGTCGGGGCGTTGTTGATCGGCGTGAGCGCGGCGAAGATGTTCGCACTGGCACTCGATGTCCCGCTCGTCGCCGTGAATCATGTGGCGAGCCACATTTACGCGTGTCGACTGGCCGCTGGGCGCGACATCTTCCCGTGCGTAGGGCTCGTCGTAAGCGGCGGGCACACGGCCCTGTTCGATTGTCCCGATCCGCTCACCCTGAAGTTGCTCGGCGGCACGCGCGACGATGCGGCCGGTGAGGCCTTCGACAAAGTGGCCGCGATCCTGGGGCTCGGCTTCCCCGGCGGGCCGGCCGTCGAACGCGAAGCGAGGACCGGCAACCCGAAGGCCATCCCGTTGCCGCGCTCGTTCCTCCACGACCCAAAGCTCGAGTTCAGCTTTAGCGGCTTGAAGACGGCCGTCCTCTATGCGGTTCACGGTCAAGACGTTTCACGAGCCACGCCCCCGCCGACCGGTCAATTCCGGGCCGACGTGGCGGCGAGCTTTCAACAAGCGGTCGTCGATGTCTTGGTCGCGAAGTGTCGCCAGGCCGTGAAACAAACGGGTCGCACGCGCCTCGCGGTCGGTGGCGGAGTGACCGCGAACAAGTCGTTCCGATCGGCGCTCGAAACGATGGCCGCGAGCGAGGGGGTCGAATTGCACGTCCCCCCAATGAATCTGTGTACCGACAACGCCGCGATGGCCGCGCTCGCCGTCGAGAAATGGCGCCGCGGCGACTTCGCCGACATGGACCTGGACGCGGAACCGAACTTCATTTGAGCGACATCGGCGTAACGATTGCGCTCGGAGCCAGGACGCGCAGCCGGGTCTAAACCCGAATCACGCCGAGAGCCGGA
>JANLUE010001357.1:0-2817 GCA_031363325.1 Gemmataceae bacterium | reverse complement strand
CCGGCCGACCCGCTGAACTGGGCGTTCGCCGGGAGCCGCGTCGCGGCCGACACGATCGGCCCCGTCGATCTGTACGGCGTTCGGACCATAAACAACGGCAACCCGTTCGGAATTCAGTTCCGCACGTCGGGCGGGCCCATCCGGGTACGTTCGGCGGACGCACCCGTCACGGCTTTCGTGCTCCCGAGCCCGACCGCCATCGCGAACGACTTCTTCGTCCTCGACGCGATCTGAACGTCGCGGGGATACAAAGTCAACTCGCGCCCGGAGTTGCCAACATGTCGCTACGCTTGCTCGCCGCTTTGATCCTCTCGGCCACGCCCGCGTTCGCCGAGGACGCGAAGCCCGATTGGGTGCCGCTCTTCAACGGCAAGAACCTGGATGGGTGGACGCCCAAGATCACGGGTTACAAGTTGGGCGAGAACTTCGGCGACACGTTCCGCGTCGAGGATGGACTGCTGACCGTGCGGTACGACAAGTACGAGAAGTTCGACGGCAAGTTCGGCCACCTGTTCCACAAGGAAAAGTACGGGCACTACATCGTTCGCGTCGAGTATCGCTTCGTCGGCGAGCAATGTCCGGGCGGGCCCGGCTGGGCCACGCGGAATAGCGGCATCATGTTCCACTGCCAATCGCCCGAATCGATGCGCCAGGACCAGGACTTCCCCGTTTCCATCGAGGCCCAACTCCTGGGCGGCCTCGGCAAAGGCGCTCGGCCCACGAACAACATCTGCTCCCCCGGCACGAACTTCGTGATGGGCGGCAAACTCATCACGCAACACTGCACCAATTCCAAATCGAAAACCTACGACGGCGACCAGTGGGTGACGGCCGAGGTCGAAGTCCATGGCTCCGGGAAGGTCATCCATCGCGTCGATGGCGCGGCAGTCCTCGAGTACGAGCAGCCACAACTCGACCCGAAAGACCCGGACGCGGCCAAGCTCATCAAGGACAAGAAACTGTTGTTGGAAGAAGGATACGTCTCGCTGCAATCGGAGAGTCATCCGATTCAGTTCCGCAAGGTGGAGATTAAAGTCTTGAAGAAGTGATCACTTGCCTGGCAGCACACAACCTTTGCCCGATCGCGCGTCGAGCGCGAACCAAGTGGCGATCTTCGGCACGTCGGCATCGCGGCGAATCATCATCCCCAGGTAGATGCCGGGCGATACTTCCCGCACCTCGTCGCGGAACTTGTGAACGACCGCGTACCACAAGCGGTTCTCGGCATAGTCGAGGATGAGGCTCGGCCGGCCGTCCACGCAACTGGTGCCGAGTTCGATTGGCGTTCGCACCGCCGGGAGGCCGAACGTGCGGTTGTACATGTGCCCGTCGGCATGGAAGATCTTACCCTGCCAGACCGTGGCCTTCGCGATCTTGGCGATTGGAATCGTCAGGCACGAGCCCGGCTTGAAGATCACGAGCCCCGGCACGTAACCCGAGGGAACCTCGCCCGGCTCGGCATCCTTGTACAACTCGAGCAGTTGCGATTCCTTCATGCGCAACAGTTGGGCCGGCGCGTACAGCGAAACGGGATGCTTGACATCCGGCGGTCGATCGACGGCGAATTCGGTAGGCCCCTGGCCGAACGCGGCCGCGCCAAGACCGAGCCAGCCCAGGACGACCAGACGACGCACGCGCAACTCCGTGATGGGTCATCCAGGTATCGGCGGCGAATCGAATGTACCGCAACCAAAGGGTCGAGTCAGGTTGCCTTGTCGCGGAATCTGCGTCGAGCTTGGCGAAGATTCCGGCTATGGCGATGACATGTTCCGTGGTTCTCGATTGGTGCCGGGAGAGAGAATGACGGACGTGATCGGCCGACGGCTCGGGGACTTGACGTGGTCCGCGAACTGGGCCGGGCTCCCAGTCGGCGGGCTGGGTGTATGCGGATTGGCCGAGCGACAATAGTCCGAGAACGAAGAGGAACGAACGGCGCATGATGTGACCTTCAAAGTTGACCGATCGATTTGCAGTACGCTCACAACCAATCGGCCAGCACGCCGGTCTCGCGGAGCTTTTGGCGCGTGCGGCTGAGCTTCACGCGTAGCACGTCGGGGTCTTCGCCAAGTTCGCGGGCGGCCTCGGCCGTGCTGTGCCCGAGGAGTCGAAGTTCGATCAGTCGGCGCTCGGATTCGCCGAGTTTGCCGAGCACCGTTCGCACCGCGTCGTTGAGTTGGGCGGTTCGGGCCGGGTCCATGCTGTCGGCACCGAGCGAGGCGAGCAGGGCGGCCAGTTCGTTCGGGTCGGTCGAAGCGGGGCGAACCTGGCGCTTGGCCTTGCGCCAGGCCCGGGCGACCTTGCGCCGAACCACGGTCAGCGCGAGGGCGAGGAGTCGGTCGGGCGTCGAGACTTCGTATTTGTCGCCGCGCAGGCCGACGAGCAGGGTGCGATGGACCGACTGCACGAGGTCGACGGAATCGAGTACGGGCCGCAGGGCCGGGCCGAGGAGAACGCGGGCGAGGATGCGCACTTCGGGCTCGTATTGACGGACGATTTCGCCGGCCGCCGCTGAATCGCCCTGGCGGGCGCGGGCCAACAGTTCGGTGAAGTCGGTCGTGGCGAGGTCAGGCACGCGGGAGCCCGCGAAGAGGGAATCGTGAGGCGATTGTACCAATTGCCAATGCGGGCTGCTTACTCCTTTTTCGCCCGCTTGAAGGTCATCAGGATCGCGCCGTTTTCGTCGGTCGACTCATACTTCGTTGGCCGCGCGCCTCCCACGGTCCCAATGCAGATCGTGAACGTGTCCCCTTCGACTTTAAAGATGCCCTTGTAATGTTCGGTGGGGTTGCCGGGAAGCGTGCGGAACAGGTCGATGGC
>JANLUE010001417.1:0-3279 GCA_031363325.1 Gemmataceae bacterium | reverse complement strand
GCCCTGGCGGATCCACTCGCGGAACACCTGATACTGCCACGAATCCTTGCTGAAGCGCGTGCCCCCTTCGTGCTTCACGAGCCCGGCCGCCTTCTGCAGCAACAGACTCTGATCGGGATCGACCGTGTTGATGCGCCGGCCCTGAATCTCGCGGGTGAGTGCGGCGAAGTCCTTGTCCGGATCGTAGGCGAACAGCGACAGCCGGAACCCGTTCTTGCCCTGGAACGAACCGTGGCACGAGCCGTTGTTGCAGCCCGTCTTCGTGAACAGCCCCATGACGTGGCGCTCGAAGTCGATGCGGTCGAGCGAGCCCGACGGCAGGTCGACGCCAGCCCGCAGCGGGGCGGAACACACAACGAGGCAGAAGAAAAGTCGAAGGACCGTCATGCCGTGGTCCCTGGCAGGTTCGATGCGGACGGGTGGGCTCGGTGGGGGTCGTACAAAGATGAAACCCGGCTCCTCAGTGAAAGTACCGCCTGAACCGGGCGGGTGCAATGGAAATGCCTAGAAAGGGCTCGACTAAGACAAATTCGCGATAATGAGTTCTGCTTCACTCAAAACCGATTCACCACGAAGTACACAAAGATCACAAAGGTAGAACAATTCACATCGACTCTTTGTGGTCTTTGTGTCCTTTGTGGTGATTCTGTTCTTTCAACACAGGCCGACGAATTACTCTGGCAGCCGTTCTTCAACTCACGCGGGCACGCCAACCTCAACAAACGGATACCACATCCCCCGCACGGCAATCGGCCCCATATTCGCAACCACGTGAGGCTGATCGAGATTCCCAATCGAGATGCCCTCCGTGACTTGGACTCCTTGGTCGTCTGCCGGCAGATAGCGACCAAAATCGAAGGCGCGAATCAACGCGAATGCGTCGTCCCGCGACCGAGCCGTCACGCCAAAGCCAAGCGGGGCATGCTTGAAGGGCGACTGTATCCAGAAAGCGGTCAGGTCTTCGGTTGACATGATGTTCGCAATCGATCCACAGTCGCAATTGAGTACGGAATACTCTGCATTCAATACGGACGCAGTCACCCGCCGTGAACGGCGGGCCGGAGACGGCTTCGCCAAAACCGCTGTTCACGCCGGGTAACTTGCTCGCTTCAGAGTGCCCATCCGCAGTTACCCATCCCCAGGTCCCGAACATCTTCCGGCTATCGCCATTCGCAAGTTCGGGGTACAATTCCCACCTGACCCAGTTCGCCCCGAGGGCACCTGTGATGAACCGCCGCGACTTCCTCTCCGTGGCCGCGACCACGTCCGTCGGCCTGGCCGTCTCCGCGAAGGACGAACTTGCCTTGATCCCCATCATCGATTGTCACCAGCATCTCTGGGACCTCTCGAAGTTCAAACTCGCCTGGGTCAAGGAGGGCGAGCCGCTCGCTCAGAGCTTCACCCAGAAGGAGTACGCCGAAGCGACCGTCGGCCTGAACTTCGTCAAGGCCGTCTACATGGAAGTGGATGTCGTCGAGGAACAACAACAGAAGGAAGCCGACTTCCTGATCGAGATGATCGAGTCGAAGAAAACGCCGACCGTAGGGGCCGTTATCTCGGGCCGACCGAACAAGGGCGATTCGTTCAAGAAATACGTCGATCAATTCAAGGGCAGCAAGGTCATCAAGGGCCTGCGCCAAGTCGTGCACACCGAGCAAACGCCAACGGGACACTCGGTCACCAAGGAGTTCATCGCTGGCGTCCGCTACCTCGGCGACATCGGCCTGAGCTGGGACATCTGCCAGCGGCCGGGCGACCTGCCCGACGCAGCAAAACTGATCGGCGAGTGTCCGGGCACGCGGTTCATTCTGGACCACTGCGGCAACGCGCCGATTCTCGACGCCAAGAAGCTCGAGCAGTGGAAGAAGGACATCGCGGCCGTCGCCGCTCACAAGAACTGCGTCGGCAAGATCTCGGGCATCATCGCGTCGGTCAAGAAGGGCGACTGGTCGGTGGATCAACTGGCCCCCGCGATCAACCATACGATCGAAGTGTTCGGCTGGGACCGGGTGATGTTCGCCAGCGACTGGCCGGTGTGTACGCTCGGGGCCCCGCTGAAGGAATGGGTCGGTGCGCTGAAGTCGATCGTCAAGGATCGACCGGAAGCCAACCAGAAGAAACTGTTCCACGACAACGCGGCGAAGTTCTACGGGGTATGATGGATTGGTTCTCCCGCTCCGAGGCGGAGAGGGGGAGCCCGAATCATTCGGAGGGACTCAAATGTTTACGACACTTACGCTCGCGTTCGCTCTCGGAGCGCCAGCCCTCAAGGACAAGGAGCCGCTCGGCAAGGGGCCGGGTTATCTGGGGATCACGTTCACGGCGGACGAGGAAGGCGTGGTCATTACGGAAGTGAAGGCCGACGGACCCGCGGCGAAGGCCGGCCTGAAGGAAGGCGACGTGTTGCTGAAGGCGAACGACACCGAATTGAAGGACTACGACACGACGAAGTTCGTCGAGATGATCGCGGCGATGCGGCCCAACATGGTCGTTGGGTTCAAGGTTCGCCGTGGCGCGGAAGACTTGACCGTGAAGGTGAAACTGGCGCCCCGGCCGGCGGACTTCGAGGCCCAGCGGGTTCGACCGCGGCCGCCGGTTATCATCGACGATTGAGCCACGCTGGCAAACGACCCCCCTTCTCGAATTCACGGACTGCGAGCCACGACTCTCGAGCAACTGCCTATACTCGTCGCCCGTCGTCCGAGATCAACTTCATGACTGCTGTCACGCACCCATTGACAATCGCCTGTCTCCTGTTCGCCGGCCCGGTCCTCGCGGCCGAGCCGTTGGAGATCGAGGCCCATCGAACGGACATCTTCTCGCTGGCCTATTCGCCCGATGGCAAGCTCATCGCCTCCGCGTGCAAGGATCGAACGGTTGGCCTGTGGGACGCGAAGACGGGCGCGGCCGTCCATTCGCTCAAGGGTCACACGGCCGACGTACTCCGAGTCACGTTCTCACCGGACGGCAAACGCGTCGCTTCCGGCGGGGCCGACGGCTCGGTTCGCATCCACGATTCGTCCACCGGCGAGTTGGTGCGGACGATCAAAGCCCACGAAAAATGGGTGTGCGGCATCGCTTACGGCCCGGACGGCAAGTGGCTCGCCACTTCGAGTTCCGACAAGACGGCTGCCGTCTGGGACATTGAATCCGGCGACCGAAAGGCGACGTTCAAGTCGCACACGCTGGACGTTTGGACCGTGGCCGTCTCCCCGGATGGCAAGACGATCGCGACCGGTGGTCGGGACAAAGTCATTCACCTCTGGGACGCGAAAACGG
>JANLUE010001414.1:0-2479 GCA_031363325.1 Gemmataceae bacterium | reverse complement strand
ATCTCGGCCTTGAGTTCCGGCGGGATGGGCTTCAGCGGCTGCGGGCCTTCAGCCCGAAGTTGTGCGATGACCCGGTCGCGGGCCTCGAGAGCGGCTTGCTCGTCTTTCATGATTATTGTCTCCTGGTTCAATACCCAAGCCATCGGGACAAGTCGAATGGCTGATTAACGAACACCTGGCGCGACTCGAAATGAATGGTGTAACGGACAATTAATCCTTCGACGACTCCAGTGTAGAAGGTGAGCTTCAGGGATTTGTAATCGATCACCGGCTCACCAACGGTTTCTGGGTCGGCTTCGAGCCAACGAATCGTCCTCAAGACGGACGCCAAAAACTCGTTCAACCGGCCCGCACTTGCGGCTCGAGTTGCGAGATGTTCCAGGCTCGATTCGGCAATCCCGCTGAGACTCACACGATAATATGGGTTGTCGTCCGTCATGGGTTCGTACCAAAACGCTTTTGAAGATTCGCGAGCACTTCTCGAGCTGGGATCCCACCGTTCTCCATCATGTCGCGAAGTTCGCGTTCCATGACTTCGACGGGCGGCATGCTGGCGAGAATCTCGGCCTTGAGTTCCGGCGGAATGGGTTTCAGCGGTTGCGGGCCTTCGGCCCGAAGCTGTGCGATGACCCGATCGCGGGCTTCGAGAGCGGCTTGCTCGTCTCTCATTGGGTTCTCCGTCGATGGCGACACTCTGATTCTACCCCGCCCGAAATGTGATCCAAGCCCTCTTCGCAACGCCACCGCGAACACGGCACCGCGACGGGAAGCGACCTCGTAGCGGCGCAAACCCATTCGAGTCCTGGACTCGCAACGCGTATCTGCAAGGCGCTCTAAGCCGACCATTTGATTGAACGACCGATCAAACTTGCGATTGAAGCCCCAATCGGATACGTTGGTTTGAGGTCTTTACTTCCGTACGCCCTTAACCAATCGCGAACCAAATCCACGCCACCGGTGCGGCGAACAAGAGCGAATCGACGACATCGAGCACGCCGCCGAAGCCCGGCACCGTTTGCGAAGCGTCTTTCGTTTGCAGGTCGCGTTTGATGAGCGACTCGGCGAGGTCGCCCATCATGCTGGCGAAACCAACTGTTAGGCCAAACCCGATCGCGCCCAGCCAGCCGAACGGAATGACCGGTTCGATCGCCTGAAACACACACGCGACTCCCACCGACGCGAGCATCCCGCCGATTCCGCCTTGCCAGGTTTTCTTCGGTGAGAGAAGTGGCGTCATCAGCGTGCGGCCCAGCAGTCGCCCGGTCAGGAACTTGCCGGTGAAGTAGGCCCCGATGTCGTTGCCTTTCGGGACGAAGACCGCCAGGGCCAGGGCCATGGTCGAGCGGTCGCCGAGCCAGCGAAGTTGCGCGAGGAAGCTCGGCAGGACGCCGAGATAGATCAACACGAACGCCGTCAGGGCGAGTCGAACTGTGATGTTCGCCGGGCCGCGGAAGAGCCACATCTCGCGCAACGTCGCGGCAATCGTGCCGATCAGGAGCAATCCCGCGAGCAAGTCGCTCACGCCGATTCCCGGAAAGGTCTTTCCCGATAGCCCGAACGCGGACCACCAGTTCATGCCGACCGCGACGCCGATCAGCAAAAGCGTGAGCCATTCGCTGGGCCGCACGTCGACAGGCAACAGTCCAAGCAACTCCCGAGTCGCGAGCAACGACGCGCCGAGGTAACACACGAACAGGATCGGATACCACGGCGCGAACCAGCGGTCTTCCAGGAGCAACAGGACGGCGAGCCCGATCAGAAGCGAGCCCATCCACAAGCGGGTGCGGAGCATTTCAACCCGGGGCCGGTTTGAGCCCGCCGTACCGCCGCTCCCGGCCGGCATAGTCGCGAAGGGCCTGATGGAAAACGTCGTTCGTGAAGTCCGGCCAGCACACCGGCGTGACCCACAACTCGGCGTAGGAAATCTGCCACAACAGATAGTTGCTGACCCGCATCTCGCCGGCCGTTCGAATCAGCAAGTCCGGGTCGGGCATGCCGGCGGTGTACAACGCATCGCCAACTGTCGATTCGTTAATGCTTGGCGGCTCGAGCGTGCCCGCCCGAACGCGCTCGGCGATCGACCGCACCGCGTCGACGATCTCGGCCCGTGATCCATAGTTCATGGCCAATGCGAGCGTCAGCCCCGTGTTGCCCGCACTCAGTCGCTCGCTCTCGTCGATCTCGCGCACGACCTCGGCCGAAAGCCCCTCGCGTCGGCCGATCACGCGGAAGCAGATGTTCTGACGCTCGATCTCCGGCCGCTCGCCGACCAGGTATTCCTTGAGCAGGCCCATGAGGAAATCGACTTCACGGGCCGGCCGCTTCCAGTTTTCCGAACTGAACGAATAGAGCGTGAGTTGGCCGATGCCGAGCCGACAACATTCCTCGACGACTCGCCGCACGACCTCGGCCCCGCGAACGTGCCCCTCGATTCGTTCCAGGCCCCGTTCGCGCGCCCAGCGACCGTTGCCATCCATGA
>JANLUE010001381.1:0-3070 GCA_031363325.1 Gemmataceae bacterium | reverse complement strand
GAGCGAGGCCGGGGTCGGGGCGACCACGAACTCGGAGTGACGAATCGGCCGATGGCTTCGAGGCCGGGGAGGATCTGCGACCCCTTCCGCGCTCCACTCCGTCAGCCTATCATCTCTTCGACCGCTTCGCTTGCCCAAATGATGGACTCGACTCCCATGCGTCGACTCGTTCCTTTGACCGTCTTTGCCGGCCTAGCACTGATCGCGACGTTTCTGCTTTGGCCAACCGACGCGCCGCTCGCGGCCGAGCCGAAGGCCGAAGCGAAGCCGGCCGAGTGTCGTTGGACGGACACACCGATCGTGCTGGATGGAAAGGGCGACGAGCCGGCCTGGAAGAACGCGCAGGTGATCGATTGGTTCGGACAAACCTGGCTGGGAGATAAAGCCCCAGCTCTACGCGGCAAGACGCGGGCCAAGCTCCTGTGGGACCGCGACTATCTGTACTTCTTCGCGGACATGGACGACCCCGATCTGTTCGCGGACGTGACCAAACACGATGGCCCGATCTGGGAGAACGACGCGTTCGAGTTGTTCTTTCGGCCGGCGGCCGACAAGCCGGGGTACTTTGAGTTCGAAGTGAGCGCGGCCAACTTCGTGCTCGACGCCTTCTTCCCGAAGCGCGATCTCAAAAACGCGATGACGCACATTTTGAACGGCGATTTCAAGGTCGAGACGAAGGTGCAACTTCGCGGCACGCTCAATCAACGCGACGACGTCGATAAGGGCTGGAGCGTCGAGGGGCGGATTCCGTGGTCGGACTTCCTGCGGGCCGGCGGCCGACCCGAGCCCGGCGAGAAGTGGCAATTCAACCTGTGCCGCTGCAACTACGACAAGGACCAGCCCGTTGAACTAACGGCCACGGCCCCGTTCAAGGAAAAGAAGTCGCCGGAGTTCTTCCATCAAATTGAAGACTACCCGGCCATCACGTTCGTCGGCCCGGACGCGGCCACGAGTCGGCCGCACGGCATCGCCAAGCGAATTCCGGTCACGACTTCAACCGTGGTCGGCTCGCCCGAACCGCCGCCGCCGTACCGGGCCAAACGGCTCTACCCGAACTATTCGCCGACGTACCCGATCCTCGCGAAGGCGATCCCCGGCACCGATCAGTTGATCGTCATTTCCGAAGATCGCCCCTGGGGCCTGACGGTCTTGTCGCGGCTCAAGGACGATCCGAACGCGAAGACGGCCGACGCGGTCAAGTTGCTCGACACGCCGGGTAGCGGCACGATGTACGACGTGGTGTTTCATCCGAAGTTCGCGGAGAACCGCTACCTCTACATCGGCTGGAACGGAGCGTTCGAGGGCAAGGTCAAGAAGAAGGCCTGTCGAATCACGCGCTACACGATGAGCAAGGAAGCCCCGCTCACGATCGACCCGAAGTCGGCGAAGAACATGCTCGAATGGGAATCGGACGGCCACAACGGAGCGGCCGTCTGTTTCGGCACGGACGGCATGATGTACGTCACAAGTGGCGATGGCACGTCCGATTCGGACACCGACGAGATGGGCCAACGAACCGACACGATGCTCAGCAAGGTGTTGCGAGTCGACGTCGATCACCCGGCCAACGGCAAAGCGTACTCGATCCCGAAAGACAACCCCTGGGTCAACGACATGCGGTTCGTGCCGGAGTCGTGGGCCTATGGCTTGCGGAACCCGTGGCGGATCGCGGCCGACGAAAAGACCGGGCACATTTGGGTCGGCAGCAACGGCCAGGACCTGTGGGAGCACGCATTCTTCGTTCGCAAGGGGGACAACTATGGTTGGAGTGTCACGGAAGGCTCGCATCCGTTCTACCCCGAACGCAAGGCCGGCCCGACGCCGATCGTCAAGCCGACCATCGAACACCACCACGCCGAGTTCCGTTCGCTGACGGGCGGCCTCGTGTTGTACGGCAAGCAACTGCCGGAGTTGGAAGGCGCGTACCTGTACGGCGATTATTCGACGGGCCGCATCTGGGGAATGAAGCACGATGGCACGAAGCCGCTCTGGCACAAGGAACTGGCCACGCCGCGCATTCAGATCACCGGCTTCGGCCTCAACACGCGCGGCGAGTTGATCATCTGCGATCACTCGCCGACCGGGGGGTTGTTCACGCTCGAAGCGACGCCGAAGGATTTGCCCGTTGGCAACTTCCCGAAAAAGCTGAGCGATAGCGGACTGTTTGAATCGGTGAAGGATCATCGCATGAAAGCGGGCGTGATTCCGTATTCGGTGAACGCCCCCTTCTGGTCGGACGGCCTGTACAAGGAACGCTTCATCGCCTTGCCGGGCGACGAGTCGATCACTTACACGGCCACGCGCGGCTGGAACTTCCCGGACAAGACCGTCATCGTCAAGAGCTTCGCGGCCGAGATGAGCGAGGGAAACCCCGCGAGCCGCAAGTGGATCGAGACGCGCTTCCTGACGAAACAGCAGGGCGAATGGTTCGGCTACAGTTACTACTGGAACGCGGACGGGACGGACGCCGAACTCGCGCCGGCCGCCGGCTTTGACTTCGCATTGAAGATCACGACGCCGAATCAAAAAGTCGATCGAACGTGGCACTTCCCGAGTCGAACGGAGTGCATGGTCTGCCATAGCCGGGCGGCGAACTTCGTGCTCGGCTTGAGCACGATGCAAATGAATAAGGACCAGAACTACGGCAATTGCACCGACAACCAACTCCGGGCGCTCGAGCACGCGGGCGTGTTGAAGGGCTTCGACTGGTCGGCGCTCGCACGGGAAGACCTGGCGGGCCGACGCAAGTTGACGGGTAAAGAGGCCGAGGATCACGCCAAGGCGCACGGCCCGCAGGACGGTCAACGCGGCGTGCCGACAGCGAGCCAGTTGCCGACGAACCCGGAAAACCTGCCGCGCCTGGCCGATCCCTACGACGCGAAACAGGATCTGACGAAGCGGGCCAAGTCGTGGCTGCATACGAATTGTGCGACGTGTCACGTCGAGGCCGGCGGCGGCAACGCGAAGATGGAACTCGAATTCAACACGGCCCTGGACAAGATGCGCATCCTCGACGAGAAGCCAGTGCACGCGACGCTCGGCCTGCCCGACGCCCGCCTGATCGCCCCCG
>JANLUE010001317.1:0-2025 GCA_031363325.1 Gemmataceae bacterium | reverse complement strand
CATTCGCCTTAAGGCTCGTCGCCCTTCACGGCGACGGCCGGAGTCGTTGGCGCATCCAGGTCCGACGTATCCAGCCGGCCTTCCTTCGCCAGTTGGCGGAACAACTGCAGCGTCTGACGGATGCCGTCCTCGAGCGATGTCTTCGGCAGGTCGCCGAGGTCCTTTAAGATTCCGGAGTCGTCGAGGTCGAAGGCGATCGCGAGTTGCCGATCGCCGTGGGTGACGAGTTCCTTGGCCGTCGGCTCAACGGCGCACAGGGCTCGGTGGAACGTCGCCAGGTCGACGACCGCGCCGCGCAGGTTGTAAGACTTCGCCCCGGAGTAGGCCGCTTCCAGGCAGCGCACGAAAGCCTTGGCCACGTCATCAACGTATTGCAAATCTTGGATGCCACCGTAGCTGATGTGGTACTTCCGGCCCAGGGCGACGGCCTTGATCGCCTTGGTCGGCTCGCTGGTCATGCCGAGGTCGCGACCGACGCCGTAAACGGTCCAGGGCCGAAGGCCGATGCTCGACAGGCCGAAGTCCTGGAAGTAGACGGCCGCGTTCCCTTCGTTGCACACCTTGAAGTGGCCGTAGTGCGTCGCGGGCAACAGGCGCACTTCGTCCGGCAGCGGGCCGCTGGGGTATTTGTCGGGCGGGCCGAACACGGCGGCCGTGCTCGCATAAACGAGCCGCTTCACCTGAGCGCCCGCCAACCGCACCGCCTCGAACACGCAGAGCGAACCGACGACGTTGACTTGGGCACCGAGGATCGGGTTGGCCCGACAGGTCGGCACTTGCAGGCCGGCCAGGTGCAGTACTTCGCTGATCTGATATTTTGCGATCGCGGCCTGGAGCGCCATCCGGTCGGTCACGTCGCCCGGCACGTAGACGACCTTGGCGACCTCGGCGTCGGACATGATCGGCCGAAGGCGACGGGGATCTTCCTTCAGGTCGTACACCCAGACCGAGTCGCCACGGGCGAGCAGGTTCTTGATGATCCAGGCCCCGATGAATCCATAACCGCCAGTGATGAGGACGCGCATTGGTGTTCCGAAGTGAGAACGGCGACAAGCGGATAGGAAACGACATTGCGCGGTGGTGGCAAGGTTGCCGAACTTCTCGGATCGTTCATGGAGTCTAGCGCAACTCCACCCGGTTCGTGCTGTACCATTGGCCCGATTGTCTTGCGAGAGAGGGGCCACAATGACGGTCGTCGCCGAACCTCCGGCAAAATCGACGGTCGGCACGCCGAACCGGCACGCGCTTTCGGCCTGGTGCGTGGTCGCGGCGTTTGGCACGTATTTCTGTATGTACGCCTTCCGCAAACCATTCACGGCCGGAAGTTTCGCCGACCTGTCGGTTGCGGGCATCGGCTATAAGACCGTCCTCGTTACGACACAAGTGCTCGGTTACACCTTGTCGAAGTTCATTGGCATCAAGGTGGTGGCCGAAGCGAAACCGCATCGCCGTGCGATCTTGGTACTCGCCTTGATCGGCATGGCCGAGTTCGCCCTGCTCCTCTTTGGCGTGACGCCCGCGCCCTTCAACTTCGTTTGGCTCTTCTTCAACGGCCTACCACTCGGCATGGTGTTTGGGCTTGTCCTCGGCTACCTCGAGGGGCGGCGTCATACGGAAGCCCTGGCGGCCGGATTGTGCGCGAGCTTCATCGTGGCCGATGGCGTGGCGAAATCGGCGGGCACCTTTCTGTTGGCACAGGGGGTTGCGGAAAACTGGATGCCCTTCGCCGCCGGGCTCATGTTCGCACCGCCTTTGATACTCTTCGTTTGGATGCTGACCCGGATCCCTCGGCCATCGGCGGACGATGTCGCGGCCCGAAGCGAGCGCGTGCCGATGGATCGGGCCGAGCGCCGCCGATTCTTTCGCCGCTATGCGGTCGGCCTGTTCTTGCTGAGTGGCGCGTATCTGATCGTCACGGTCCTGCGAAGCGCGCGGGCTGCGAACGGCAATGCCCAATCGCATTCGGGCAACGACAAGAGCCGGTCGGTGATCGCGTCCCCAGGGGGACCGCCGTTCACGGCGGTT
>JANLUE010001290.1:0-3015 GCA_031363325.1 Gemmataceae bacterium | reverse complement strand
CGCGCGAGGTCTGGTACCCGACGACGGACATGAACGTCGAAGTGATGGATTCGCACGGTGGCATCGTCGCCTCGGCTCCGGCCGTCTGCCAGTTCCTGCATAAACACTGGCTGAGTGGCGACCTCCGGACGGTGAAGGGTGTTTACGATGCCGCGTTTTTCGGCGGCATGCCGGGCACCTCGTCCATGGCCCGCCAGCGCCCGGACGGCTTCAACGTGGTGATGCTGTGCAACAATCGCCGCGAACAGGGCATCGCCGACAACGACGAAATCAAGAAACGCTTCGACGCGGCCATCGATCAGTTGCCGGGAGCGAAGAAGTAGCGTGTGCGCAGCGTAGCCATGTCGTCGTTCAGCGTAACAACCCGCGTTGTCGCAGGTAACCCAGCACGAGCCGATCGAAGGGCACCTGATTGCTCGTGAACAGATATTGCACGCCGCGCCGAGTGCAGAACTGGCTCAACGCCCCGCGATAGGCGTTGAGCGTTTCCTTGTATTTCTTGAGCAACGGGGCGCTCACGGTCACTTCGGCCTCGTCGCCGTCTTCCATGTCCGTCAGTTTCAAGTCGCCGGTCAGGGGCGGTTCAATTTCTTCCTGCGACAGAATCTGCACGACGTACACGTCCAGGTTGCGCGCGATGAGGTAACGCAATCCCTCCGCGTAGCCGCCCTTGTCCAGGAAGTCGCTCAGGATTACGACCACACCTTTGCCGCTGCACTTCAGGCTGAACGCCTTGAGCGCACGAGTGAAGTCGCTCGGGCCGGCTGGGTCGATCCCTTCGAGAAAGCTCGTCAAGCGCCACAGGCTGCGTCGACCCCGCAGGGCCGGCGTCGAGCGCGTAATGCGATCGTTGAAGACCTCGATCACGACGCGGTCCATGTTCGTCAGGCCGATGAATCCGAGCGCGGCCGCCACTTGTTTGGCGTAGTGCAGCTTGGTCGGCGTGCCGAACTCCATCGACAGGCTGTTGTCGACGAGCACATAGACGTGCAAGTCTTCTTCTTCGAGAAAGAGTCGCAGGAACAAGCGATCGAGCCGGGCGAAGAGGTTCCAGTCGAGGAAGCGAAGGTCGTCGCCGACCGAATAGGCTCGGTAGTCGGCGAACTCGACGGATTGGCCCTTGCGCTTGCTGAGGCGTTCGCCTTTTGTTTTGCCAACGAAGATCTTTTTCGAGACGATTTCGAGCCGCTGGAGGCGGACCAGAAAGTCGGGATCGAGGAGGGGCTTGGTTTCCGGCACGGCGGTTGCCCACTTCCAGGAACTGAAAGGCTGAATCGTCCGGGACATTCTGAATGTTCCTGGATTATAATCAAGCACAAGCCTTGCGCCGGCGTTATTGCCACCCATCTCCGCGGCCTCCCAGGGCCGCGAACCGGCGTCGATCTTTCACCGCCAACGGTCCATTCCATCATGCCACGTCCGCCGAGTATTTCTCCCGAACTGATGACCACATTCGTGACCGTGGTCCGTACCGAGGGCGACGCGACCCAGGCGGCCGACGCGCTGCGCGTCAATCAACCATCGATGTCGAAGCGACTGGCCTTTCTGCAACACGCGGGCCGCATCTTGCGCAAGCCGTGGCTCGAACGCGTTGGCAAGACGTGGCACCTGACCGAAGAGGGCCGACGCGTCCTCCCTGCGGTGGAAGAACTCGTGCACCGCTATCGGCTGCTCACCGAGTCGATCGAGGAAGAGCGGCCCACAGTCCTGTTCGGCTGCGGGCCCGGTGGCGCGGCCGGGTTCGTCCGCGAGGCCGTTCGCTCGTTTCGAATTCAGCACCCCGAGGCGACATTCCGCGTCTCGGCCCGCCCGGCCGTCGCCCGGGTCGAAGGCGTCGGCAACGGTTCGCTCGATATCGCTTGCGTGCGCATGGCTCCGTCGGACATTCTCGATTTGGCCCGGCGGCCGTTGCAGATCGACGATCTCTACGAAGACCCCCTGGTCCTCGCGGCCGCCCCGGAATGCCCCGGCTACAGCGAACTCGAAGAAATCCCGGAAAAGACGATCGCGCCCAAGGCGTTGACGCGCTTTCCGCTGCTCTTGCCGGAAGCGGACTCGGGCTTGCGAAAAGACTTCGACCGCCGTTGTCGGGACGCCGGCGTGTTGGAGCGATTGCAGATCGCGCTCGAGGCCGGCCCTTGGCAGACGACGCTCGCCTACGTCCGCGATGGCGTGGGCATGGGTGTGTTGCCACGCTCGGCCCTGGTCGGCCAGGAGGGCTTGCTTGTGAAGCAACTGCCGCCGAAGCTTTCGCCGACCAACACGGTCCGCGTGATCTGCCGCAAGAAGGCCGGCACCGACGACCTCGACCTGTCCGGCACGGCGACGGACTTCCTGCAGGCGCTTCGCGAAGCGGGCAAGGCGATGGGTGCCGAGTAGCGGAATTCGGTTCCTCGTATTGATTTCCGAGTGCCTGCCACCGAAAATGACTTCGTTGGTCCCCGCCTGCGCCCATTCGCGTCAAACACCAATTGGAGTTTCCTCTATGCGACAGTTGCTCGCGGCCGCCGTCGTAGGCTGCCTTTCGGTCGGCTCGGCTCGCGCGGCCGACGACGAGAAGTGGGTCACCGTGAAAGGCCAGATCGTCTGGGACGCGGCGAAAGGCCCGGCCCCCAAGCGAACGCCGATCATGGCGACCAAGGACCAGGCCGTCGCCGCGAAGGACAAGGACTTCAATACCGAAGATTACATCATCGACGCCAAGACGGGCGGGATCAAGAACGTCATCGTCTGGCTGGCCCCGGAACCGACGGCCGCCGAGTTGGCGAAATTCAAGAACAAGGTGCTCAAGGAATTCCCGTCGTTCAAGGCGGGCGACATTCACCCGAATTTGGCCAAGCCAGACAAGAAGACGGTCGAGATCGATCAGCCGTGTTGCCGTTTCATTCCTCACGTTTTGCTCACGCGCGAGGGACAAGAAATGGTGATCAAGAATAGCGCTTCGGTTCAACACAACGCGAAATGGGACTCGGCGAAGAACGGCGAATTCAATCCACTGATTCCCGCCGGTGGCGC
>JANLUE010001241.1:0-2457 GCA_031363325.1 Gemmataceae bacterium | reverse complement strand
TCGAGTGCGGGCCGAACGCCGTGCTGGCGTTCGCACGAGAAGGCTATCGCAAGACGCACATCAACGTCGGCGACCTGATTGAAACCCTGAGTTACCCCGGGTTCTTGCGGATGGCCAGGCGCTACTGGCGGATGGGCCTGGAAGAAATGTGGCGGTCCGCGAGCAAGCGGGCGTTCGTCCGAGCCCTGCAGCGCCTGATTCCGGCGATTCAGTCCGATGACCTGCAGCCGGCCCACGCGGGCATTCGCGCCCAGGCCGTGACGCGCGACGGCAACCTCGTGGACGACTTTTTGATTCGATCGGACGAGCGAGTTGTCAACGTGATCAACGCCCCGTCCCCCGGTGCGACGGCTTCACTTCGAATTGGCGAGATCATCGTCGATCGACTGGCGTAATCGGCCTCGCGTTGATTCGATTCACACACTCCGAATTGGCGAGGGAACTTCAAACGTCCAACCAGGTTCCCACCCCTGCGGCTTTCGCCTTCTGGTAAACGCGGAATGCGACGGCGATGTCTTCGAGCCCCAGTCCCAGCGATTTGAACACGGTCAGATCGCTTGGCGATTGCCGACCGGGAACCCGCATCGCGACGACACGGCCGAGTTCTGTCACGTCGGACCAGCCGATGACTCCCTGGTCCAGGGCGGACACCAGGTCGCCAGCCTCCTGTCGGCCCTGATCCTTGCTGTCGATCGTGATTAGGGTCGCTCGCTTGATCACGTCGACATCGATCTCGGTTTTACCCAGGAAGTTCGAGCCGATCACGTTGATGTGTTGGCCCGGTGAGAGCCATTCGCCGAACAGGATCGGCTCGCGGGCCGAGGTCGCGGTGCAGATCACGTCGAGGCCTCGAGCGGCCTCCTCGGGCCGTTCGACCGGGACAACTTCGACCCCAACCTCGGCGGACATTTCCTTGGCGAACGTATTTCTTCGCTCGGCATTCGGGCTGTAGACCACGGCGTGTGAAAGCTTGCGGACGCGCGAGACACCAAGCAACTGAGTCCGGGCCTGCTTGCCGGTCCCGAAGATCCCACACGTGGCCGCATCGGTTCGCGCCAGGTGCTTCGTCGCAACCCCCGAGGCCGCCCCGGTTCGCATTCGTCCCAGGTGATCGGCCTGCAGTATGGCGAGCATCTCGCCGGTCTTGCCATCGTAAATCGTGACGTGGAAGCGTGCCTCGGTCCGACTCGTGGTGTAGGCCTTGAGGCCGATCACGCCGAGCGTCTTGGCTGCGGCCGCCAGAACGTGCAACATCACGTGGTCGGTCTGACACCGGGACCGCGGAACGGCGACCGCTTCTTCGAGTGCCATTTTGCGCAAGGCGGCCTCGACGGCCGCGATCGCTTCGTCCATCGGCAGCAAGTCGCGGACTTGTACTTCGGTCAGGTGCAGGACGGCCATGGCGAACTCCGGAAGTGCGTCGGCGTCTCCCAGTGGTAACAGTACGGACCAGCATGTGTCAAGAGGGTAGTCGCAACATTACGGAAAGTCACTTCGTCAAAAATCAAGACATCGTTCGCGCCGAGTCGTTCTCTTGATCCGATCAATTGCCCTCGAACACCTTTCGTTCTAGGTTCGTGAACCGCATCCGCCATTCTCGCAATTCACTCCCGGCTCGAGGCTCCGCGCATGTCCACGGTTCGCAAACGCCCCGCTCCCCGGATCGAGGAGTTGGAAGAACTGTCCCTGCCGAGCTTTGTGGCCGCACCGAGTTTCTCGGCGTTGACGAATGAGCCGGTGGCCGTCGCCTCGGGGGACTTCAATCGTGACGGTCGGATGGACGTGGCGACGGCGAATCGCGACGGTTCCACGGTCACAATTCTGCTCGGCAATGGGAACGCGACTTTCAAGCCCGGCACGAAAGTGCTCGTCGGCGATTCACCATCGGCGATAATCGCGGCCGACCTCAACGGCGATGGCAAGCTCGATCTGGCCACGGCGAACGCCAATGGGGATAGCGTTTCGGTCCTCCTGGGGCTCGGCACGGGCAAGTTCGCGGCGGCCAAGAACTACGCGACCGGCGACAAGCCCGTCTCGATCACGGCGGCCGACTTCAACGGGGACGGCAAGCTCGACCTGGCGACGGCCAACAACGGGACAAACACGCTGTCCGTTTTCGCGAACATTGGCTTCGGCAAGTTTGACGCGGCCACTTCGGTCGTGGTCGCGTCGAACCCGGTCGGGGTCGCGGCCGCCGACTTCAACAGCGACGGGCTTCCCGATCTCGCGTCGGTCAGCAAGGGCTTCAACTACCTCGCGATCAATCTAAACCTGGGCGCCGGCGCGTTCGGAGCCAAGACACAAGTCACGACGGGCTTCAACGCGGGCACGGTGCGGGTCGGCGACCTGAATGGCGACGCGTTCCCCGACCTGGCCGTCGGACTCGCCTTTCCCTCGGAAGGCGTGAGCGTTCTGCTCGGCACCGGGGCCGGCACGTTTCAACCGTTTGTGACGTAC
>JANLUE010001201.1:0-10035 GCA_031363325.1 Gemmataceae bacterium | reverse complement strand
TGGTCGAAGGACTTCCGCACGCCCGAGCCGGGCAAATCGAACTTCGAGTACGGCGTGTTCAACATGGGCCCGTGTCCGCTGCCCGGCGGACGAATCGCCTTCACGAGCAATCGCGACGGCTTCCGCCCGGCCAAGGGCTATCCGGCCATCGCCTTGCAACTGTTCGTGATGGACGATCGCGACACGGACCTGCCGGCCGACGTTGACCCGCCGGGCCTGGAGAAGATCGGCCACTTGAATCTCGCGGGAGCGTTGCACCCGGTGATCCTCAAGGATGGCCGCATCATGTACAGCACGCTCGAATCGCAAGGGGCGCGCGGCGATATCCTCTGGGGAATCTGGACAATCCATCCGGACGGCAGCAACTGGGCCCCGCTCATCAGTGCGTTCGACCCCGGCGGAGCGCCAAACGGCTTCCATTTCCAGACGCAACTCTCGGACGGAAACGTTGTGGTTGAACAGTACTACAACCAAAACAATTCCGGATTCGGTGCCTATGTGAAATTGCCACCGTCGATGGGCGGTGTCGGTTTCGGAGGGGCCGGCGCGTTTGGGGGAAATCTCGGCAACCCCGGCACCGCGTTTGGCGGATCGAGTGGCTTTGCCGGGTCGACTGGCTATGGCGGCAGCTTCGGCTACGGCGGTTTTGCCGGAGTTGGCAATCAATATCCCGCGTTCAATCCGGCCGTCATGGACGGCAAGGCGGCCTGGCGCTATGGCCGACACGACAATGGCATGGCGCGCATGTATCAAATGCCGTTTATGCCGAAGGATTCCGTGTCGTTGACCCCCTTCACGCACGGCCTCGAAGGGCCGGCCGATCACAGTGTGATCGGCGACAAGAACTCACCCGCCGTTGGCAAATTCGCACACCCGTCCGGCGCGCCGAACAATCACCTGCTCACGTGTTACTCCCCGGGGCCGGTCAATCATCAATACACGTTCCTGCCGCAAATTGATGGCGGAATCTACATGATCCTGCGCGGTGCGGTCGTCAATCAACCGAGTGAGATGCGTCTCATCAAGAACGACCCGAATTACAACGAATGTTGGCCGCGAACCGTCGTTCCCTACGAACGCATTTACGGCGTCAAGGAACCAACACTACTGCCGCGGGTCGAGAACAATGGCCGGGCGTCGAAGCACCTGCCGCCTGGGTCGCCTTATGGACTCATTGGGAGTTCGAGTTTCTACAAGCGCGAATCATACCCAAACGGATTCGTTCGCAAGGTGACTGGCGAATATCACAGTGGCAACGATCCGTGGAAGGGGCTGGATGCGTTCACGAGTCACGGTAACGGCATGCCGCTCAACTGGCACAATCAGGGAGCCGACGCCGGGCTCTATTCGAATTCGGATATTCACGCCGTTCGCATTTTGTTGATGGAGCCGACCACCGATCGCAAGGGCGCGAACTCCGGCCGACGTTATTTCAATCACGCCGGCGAACGACTGCGCATCCTGGGGGAAGTACCGCTCCGCAAGTTCGATCAACCCAAGCAGTCGATCGACCCGGACGGCAACCCCGATACGAGCTTCCTCGCCAAGATCCCGGCCGACACGGGCTTCACGTTTCAGACGCTCGACAAGCACGGCCGCGTCTTGAACATGGCCCAGACGTGGCATCAACTTCGGCCCGGCGAAGTCCGTAACGACTGCGGCGGATGCCACGCCCACAGTCAGCGGCCGACCGACTTCGCGCAAACCGTCGCCGGTCGCCCGAACTACGCCGTCTGGGATCTCACCGAAAAGACGCCCCTCCTGTCCGACCGAGTACGAGACGAAAGCAAGAAGAAGTGGGACACGGCGGAAGAAGCGGGCCTGCGCTACGCCAAGGGGCCGTTGAACGTCGAATACTGGCGCGACGTGCGGCCGATCCTGCAACGCAGTTGTGTGGCGTGTCACAAGGGCGCTGAAGCGGCGGGAAAACTGCACCTCGACGCGGACGCGGACAAGGTGTCGGCCGAGCATCTCGGCCAGTTTCCCGGCACATACTATCGTCTCGCCGTCGACGAACGCGCGAAGTTCGGCCACAAGCCGGTCGGCTGGGACAGTTGGGGCTATCCCAACGCCTCGCGCTACGTTCGCAAGTTTCAGTCGCGGCGCAGCCTGCTTACCTGGAAAGTCAACGGCCGACGTCTCGATGGTTTCACGAACGACGACCATCCCTCCGAATCGGCACCGGGATCGGGCAAACTGTTTTTCAAGGACATTGAGATCGACTTACAGAAGAATCGCCAGCGCTTCGATGTCGACTACGTTGGCAGTCCGATGCCGCCGCCGGACGCAGTGAAGGCCGGCAAA
Source organism: Gemmataceae bacterium (assembly GCA_031363325.1). GTDB lineage: Bacteria > Planctomycetota > Planctomycetia > Gemmatales > Gemmataceae > SIAJ01. The sequence goes on along the minus strand of JANLUE010001201.1, from coordinate 7,731 downwards.
GTCGCGGACTTGACCGACGAGGATCGACGTACGCTGGCACGTTGGATCGATCTCGGCTGCCCGATTGACCTCGACTACGACCCAAAGAATCCGGAGAAGGCTGGCTTCGGCTGGATGCTCGACGATCAACGACCGACGCTCGCGATCACCGTCGAGCCCGATGTGATCCGCATCGGGATGGCCGACTACGGCTCGGGCCTGAATCTCGAGCGTTTCGAGGTGACGGCCGACATCGCGATCAACGACCTCCCGCCCGGCACGAACCTGGCGAAACAGTTCCGCCCGACAACGCCCGGCGTCTGGACGATGGTGTTCACGCCCGTCGCGAAAGGGACGCTGAGCGCGTCGATCGCGGACAAGCAAGGCAATGTGACGCGCGTGACGAAGAAGGTGGGACGGTGAGGCGGCGCTGTCTTGTTCCGCTAGAATGAGAGCGTTGATTGTCGCCGTGGATTGTCGATTCAACAGGAGTCTTTCGGTGCCGAATCGAACTTCAGTTTCGAGCCCGCTCGACGGTCAACTCGTCGCGTACCGGGACAATGCCAATCCCGCGGAAGCTCGTACGACCGATTTCCAACGATGGGTGGAAGACATCACGTTCGTCGGCACCGAAATCTACGAGATGCTCAATCGCCGACATCGATACGACGATGGGCTCGAAGACATGCGAAGCCGTTCTGGAATTGAAACCGTGAACGGCATGCGCCGCCTTCGCGACTGGAGAGCCACGACGCGGGAAATTGTCCTGGTCGGCGTGGAGCGAGTCGAACGCCTGGGTGGATTCAATGCCGTGGCCAACACCCAGCACTTACGAGCTTATCTGGACCGAGCGGATGGACTGCTCGCCAAATGGGACGCCACGCCGGCGTGTGCAAGCTCCGTTTGGCGCGACGAAGACTTGTCGCCTGCCGAAATAGTACGCCTGAACGAACTCGCGGCGTCTGGCGCGGCAAAGCTACGTGTGACGCCTCGCCCGATATCGCCAACCGCCTAGCACCCCGCATCAACTCCCTGGATCGGAGCACGTGATGCGCCGGCGAATTCCGTTCACCGAAGAACACCTGTCGCGCGTCGCTGGCTTCGAATGCGGACTATCGCAGTGGGATCGAGACGTGGCCAACTGGATCCAGGCGGACCCTTCCGACCCCGAGGGCGCGCTGGCTCAGTCGATTCAATTCGGAACCTCCGTTTGGCTCTATGAGTCGGAAGCCGGGGAGATCATTGGCTATGGCTCGCTCGGTTCGACGCGTTGGCCGATGGCCGACGCAACCAGTGGAACCATTGCGCGAACCGAAGTTCAAATTGTTCCGTTCCTGGGGATTCAGACCCCATTCCAGGGAAAGCCCGCGGACGTTCCGAAGTCGGAGCGGTATTCGCGGCAAGTTTTTTGCGATCTAATCTCGATCGCGATCGAACGCCGCCGAGCTGGAACTGGCGGTCGCTGGCTCGGACTATTCGTCCATCCAAGCAATGAGCGCGCGATTCATTTCTATGAGGTGTTTGGATTCGAGATCATCGGCGTCAGCAAACAAGGCTACGTTCGAATGGCGGTTGACCTGGATGTCGCGGCCGAATCGTGAGTCGGCCGCGACGATCCGAGGTCAACGGACCTTTTACTCCAAATTCATCGCCTTCAGCACTCCCTCGAAGCGGCCCCAGGGGACGGGCTTAACGGGAATGTTCGCCGTCCGGCGGTCGAGTGCCATGTCGAGTTGGTACATCGTCTCGACGTGAGTGGTCCGTTCGCCGGCCAGCCGCAGGGCGTGAATCTTGTCCTGCTCGGCCCGGAACCGGCGGGCCATTGCCATGAGGGTCAGGAGCCGGGCCCCGTCCGAGCCGTGCTCGACCTGGACCTCGCGGCAGGCCGGCCAATCCTCGAACAAGGCGAGGTCCGCCTTCGCGATCACGAGGATCGTGATCGGTTGGTGCTGGGCCAGGGCGGCTGGCTCACAACAGGGGGCCATCACGTACAGGTCGTGGGCGAACGGCCCGTTCGCGGTCCGGTCGCATACGAAGTTCGTCAGAGTCTCGAGCAGGTATGAGCCTTCCGCCCCCTCCATCGAGATCAGCGTGTGCCGGGGCGTGACGACGAAGGCCCGCCGGAGCAGATCGGCCGCGAGGTGCCCGTTCGGCACGACGCGACAGACTTCCGATTGACCGACGGCCCGGATGCGCATCGCGGTCGGCACACGGCCCTGGGGGCCTTCGGCCGTCTCGACGACGTGCAGATTGATTACGACGGTGTCGCGCGCGTCGCCGTCGCGAATGCTTCGGCGCTCGCGAATCCGCTTCCACCGCGCAACGAGGCCGGTAATCACTCCACCCAAGATCAAGCCGAGAAAGACGCTCATCCCTCGGCCGCCCAACTCCTGCATGATGTCCGCGTACATGGCTGGCTCCCCTCCTTCGGGAATCCGTGAGGAGTTATTCGTTGGCGGGGCCCTGGGGTTGGACAAATACGGAACTCGTTGTGGCCAATGGAGATGGGGACACAATTGGACGGAGCGGCGAAGGTGGCCGGGCCCGCGCTCCCGGTTGACGACTCGCTCCTGTTCGCTGTTCGACTCGGCCCTATAATTGCCACTCGTCGCGCGGCCAGTCCGCGCTCACTCGCGCAACTGGGACATCCGATCAGGGGAAGCAGCATGGTTGAGGAACGTGGGCCATACCCCGTCGGCAAGCCGCGGCCGGCGTCGTGGACCAAACTGTTTGGTACTTTCCTCGTCGCCCTCGATCCGTTCAAACTGCTCGTCGCGGCCGCCGGGATTGTGGTCACCGCCCTCGGCTGGTGGCTCATCTCGATCACCTTCTACTACAGTTGGACCATCCCGAAGCTGAGCGATTACCAGGAGAAAGTCAGCAAAGCCGGTCTCGCCGAAGGTCCCGAGCGCGACGCCGAAGTCGCGCGGCAGTACGGCAAGGCGCTCGATACCTGGGCCATGATGTACGAACTCGCCGGGCCGACCGAGCGGGCGAACAAGGACGCCGCCGAACTGTACTCGAAGTGGTACCAGGCCAAGTACACCGAGCCGGCTCAACGAAATCAGACAGCGGCCCTCGGATATGGCGGCAAGTACCGCACGATGCCCTGGGCCGAGAATCGCGGGCCCAATCCGTTCCTGATGACGACCACTTTGATCAAAGGAAGTGGCGCGCAACGCCAATACGTTTACGATTGGTTCCTGGCTTATCAGGTACCGAACCTGATCGAGCCGTTGCTCAAGTTCATCACGCCGGTCTTCTACCTGTTCGATGGCCGGGCCGGTTTCTGGACCTACGTCTACCTGCTCTTAATGATCCTCTGGCTACTCGTCGTCTGGGGGTTCTTCGGCGGCGTGATCACTCGGATGGCCATCCTGTCGCTGGCGGGCAAGGACGGAGGCGGCGTCCGCGAAGCGATCTCCTACGTGAAGACGCGTTACCTGTCGTATCTGCTTTCTCCATTGCTGCCGATCGCGTTGATCGGCTTCATGATCCTCTGTTGCATGCTGTTCGGGATCATTCACTGGATCCCGTTGCTCGGCGACCTGTGGGACGGCCTGCTCTGGTGGCTGCCCCTTCTGGCCGGCCTCGTGATGACCTTGGTCCTCGTCGGTATGATCGGGTACCCGATGATGTACACGACCCTGAGCGCCGAGGGCAGCGATACGTTCGACGCGTTGAGCCGGTCTTACAACTACGTGTACGAGTCGCCGTGGTACTACATCTGGTACTCGTTCGTGGCGATTCTGTATGGCGCGGTGCTGACGCTGTTCGTCGTCGTGGTCGGATCGCTGACGGTCTATTTCGCCAAGTTCGGCGTCTCGAAGTTCCCCGCCTGGGGGGCCGACCGTTCGCCGGAATACCTCTTCGTCTACGCACCGGATTCACTCGGCTGGCGCAAGGTCCTCACGGACGGCAGCCCGGCGGCGGTCGACTCGTTCAACGAGACGATCAATGTGGAAGCTCGCGACGCGTACATGAAGGACTTCGCGTGGTACAACCACATGGGTGCCGGCATGGCAAGCTTCTGGGTCACGCTCGTTTTCATGATGACGATCGGGTTTAGCTACAGCTACTTCTGGACGGCATCATCGCAAATATATTTGTTGATGCGTAAGCGCGTCGACGAGACCGATCTCGATGAAGTCTACATCGAAGAGGAGGCCCCCGAGCCACCGGCGATCGGTGCCGCGCCCGCCAGCCCGACACCGGCCCCCGCGCCCGTGCCGACTCCACAGGCCCCGGTCTCGGTCCCCGTCGATCCGCCCACGTTGAAGACGCCGGAACCGCCTCCCGCGACAACTTGACACACAACGTCGAAGGCGAGCCGGGGGGCGTTAGCCCTCCGGGTCGAAGTTCCAAACGCTTGGCGATGTCGCTGCGGATTCACCCGAGGGGCTAACGCCCCCCAGCTCGCCTTTCGCATGATGTGAACTTCCATGCCCCGTCCGATCCTCCTGTTCACGAACGGCTGGACCGATCTGCCGCTCGAGGAGTTGGCGGGCAAGGTCGCCGAGTGGGGCTACGCGGGCGTCGAACTCGCATGCTGGGGCGATCACTTCGAAGTTCAACGGGCCATCAGCGAATCGGACTACGCGCCGGGCAGGCTCGACCTTCTCAATCGACACGATTTGCAAGTCCCCGTCCTGAGCAACCACCGCACCGGCCAGGCCGTATGCGATCCGATCGACGTTCGACACAAGAGTCTGCTACCCGACTACGTCTGGGGCGATGGCAAACCGACGGGTGTTCGTCAGCGGGCCGCCGAGGAGATGGCCGCCACGTTCCGCGCCGCCCAGAAGCTCGGGGCCACGATCGTCAGCGGGTTCACGGGTTCGCCGCTCTGGTCGTACGTCGCGGGCTATCCGGGACCGACGCCCGAGATCGTGTCGGCCGGGTTCACGGACTTCGTCAACCTGTGGGGCCCAGTGCTCGACGTGGCCCGCGACGAGGGCGTGAAGTTCGCCTTCGAAGTCCATCCCGGCCAGATCGCGTTCGACCTGTACTCGGCCGAGATGACGCTCGACGCGCTCGGAGGTCGCTCCGAGTTTGGCTTCACGTTCGACCCAAGCCATCTGCACTGGCAAGGCATCGACCCGGTCGAGTTCGTGCGACGGTTCGGCGACCGAATCTATCACGTCCACATCAAGGACGCGGTTCTCACGCTCGGTGGACGGTCGGGGGTGTTGAACGGCTATCAGCAAAGTGGCGACGCACGGCGCGGCTGGCAGTTCCGCTGTCCCGGCCGAGGCGGCATCGATTGGGAAGCCGTCATCCGGGCGTTGAACGACGCGGGCTATGTGGGTCCGCTCTCGGTGGAGTTCCACGATCGCGGCATGGACCGCGAGTTCGGTGCCCGCGAGGCGTGCGAGTTCGTCAAGCGCCTGGACTTCGAGCCGGCCGCCGCCCTGGGCGGCGGGGCGTTCAAATAGGACTTCAAACCAATGCCAGTCTTCAATTGGGAAACGGCCGACGCTCTGAAGCAGGCCTGGACGGACCGCATCGTGACGCCGCGCGCCGATCGCGAAGAACTGAAGCGGTTCGCGGGGCGAGTCGGCCGCGTCATCACGGTGAACTGGTCGGGGCTCGCGATCGTCGATTTCGGAGACGGGGGCTGGTACGACGTGCCGGCTTCGGAAGAGTATCTCACGCCGCTCGCGGCCGATGATCCGGCGCGAGCCAAGTACGACGGCAAATTGAACAGCGCCCAACCGCGCCCGGATCGCCAGGGCTGACCCCGACCAATTATTGCAGGCCTTTGCCCACGAGGACTCCACCGGCGAACGCCCCGCCGATCAGGACCAAAGCGACCAGGCCCAGCAAGATCAATACTGCCCCCGAAACTCGAATGCCGGCGGTCTTTGAGATCGGCGGGACGGGGGGTGGCCCTTCCTTGGTCCGGGTGCGCCGCGGCGGGTCGCTGTCTTCCGGCGGCCGATACGTTTGGTCCGGCGAACCGTCGAGGAGTGCTTCGAAGTCGTCGCGTTCGAAGAGGCGGCTCGATCGAGCACCCGACCCGACGGCGGCGGTCGCCTCGGGCTCCGGCTCCGGCGTCGGGACGATGAGCGGCTGATGACATTGCGGGCAATCGACCACGGCCCCGGCTTTGCGGCGGGCGATCCCCAACAACTTGTCGCAGTACACGCAGCGGAATCGGATTGGCATGGCGGCCCTTTCGAATACTTTTATTGTGCGACGAATCGGGCTGTCGTGCAAGCGAGATGGCCAACTCGATCCCGGCTCAGGCCATGGCGAGCCGCGCCAAACTGGCCGTCAGTTCAGCCCGCTTGTGGTCCGCCGGAGTTCGCCCGCCAAATCGCTCCGCGTAATACGCCCGCACAATTTGGCCCGGCACGTCCGCGACGGGACCCGGCAGACTCTCGGCCGACCGTTGCGCGAACTCGCGAGCCGTTTCGTCGGGCCGCCAGGCGAGCCCGCGTTTCTTGAGCGCTGCCAGAAGCGTCGCTAGATAGTCGGGCCAATCGCGTCGGGCCGCTCGGCGGGCTCGAGCCGAGCGTCGCCAGAAAACGAACGCGCCAATCACGCAAAGCACACCGGGCACGACGAAGCGACCGCTCCCTTCGGTAACCCAGTCTTCGACGGCCGACAGGGTCTGTTCGCGCGAGTCCTTGTTGTAGGCCAATAGCAGGGCCTTCAGGATCGCCTCCCAGCGTTGACCCAGGAGGGACTTGCCCGCGGACGGGTCGTCGCCTCCGCCGCTCGGGGTTGGGTCGAGCATGAGCCACTTGACGGGTACCCAATCGCCAATCGCCCCCGGGCCGACGTTGACTGGCGGCAAGCCCGCGTCCGAAGTGGGCACAAGCGCTTCGACCCAGGCGTGGGCCTGGTCCTCCCGGACATCGTAGGTGCCGTCGCCGCGCGGCTCGCAGCCTCGATAGCCGAGGACAAACTGCGCCGGGATGCCCTGGGTGCGCAGCATCAACGTCAGGGCGGTCGCGAACCGCTGACAGTGCCCGGCCTTCGTGTTCAACACGAAGTCTTCGATCGGATCGAGTGTCTTGTCCGTGCGAATCAGTTCGAGGCTGTACGAGAATTCGCCCGACCCCGAAAGGTGATGTTCGAGCAACCGGGCGACGGCCTCGTGGTACTTCGGCGCTCGGCCACGCGTGATCGGGTCGAGCTCGGTGAGCACGGCCTTCGGTAGCCGACCGTCGGCCGCGAAACGCGCGACGACTTCGTTCGTGTATTCGCGGAGTCGCGGCAACCCGCGCGGCACCCGAGCCAACGAGTCCGCCGAGCCGGCCTGAATCCGATGCGGCTGACCCTCGTCGATCTTGGTCGGCGCTCGCCACGATTGCACGTAGACCGCCGTCTTGCCGTCGAGCACCAGCGAGCCGTCGTAGGAACCATCGTGCCGGTGCACCCAGCTTCGATAACCGTGATCCACGGTGCGCGAGACGATCGGGGCTGGCTCGCCGATGCGCCACACGATCGGATCGAGCAGCGGCGGCGTACGGGAAACTTTCTGGCCGACCGAGAAGAACACCGTCAACGTGTCCGGCCCAAAATTGGTGAGACGCTCTCTGGGGTTGGGGAGCGAGCCGATCGAAGTCGACGATCGATCGAGCGTCTGGATCCCGCTCTGCGATCGATCCCAGCGGCCCCCCTCGTACAGTTGCAGGTGCTTGACGCGAAATCGTTGTTCGACGGGGAAGTCGAGGAACGGTTCGCCGGCCGCATTTTGAACCGAGAAATCGAAGGCCAGTTCGCGGTTCACATCGAGCGTGC
>JANLUE010001195.1:0-2006 GCA_031363325.1 Gemmataceae bacterium | reverse complement strand
GCTGTCGAAAATTCGCCATCCCCGAATTGTGTCGCTTTTCGACTCGAAGAAAAGAGGCATTCCGTCGAGAAAATACGGCAAATTCGACTACAATCTACTCAAAACCACCCACTAAAAAACGCGAAGAACCGAAACATTATTTGCAAGTCACCGACGCCAACTATGAAAAGGCAATCGCCGAAAAGGAAATGACAATCGATCCGGCTTCGTCCACGTTGCAGCGCTGCTGCACGCGCGCTGTCAGAAGCGGCAACAATGTGTACGAATGTGTATGTCGTCCCAGGCGACGTAGAAAAAGGCCGTGAAAACACGGCCAGACATCTGGAGACATTTGCTGACGAGTTCAGAAGTACGCCCGACAGGAGTCGAACCTGTAACCTACGGTTCCGAAGACCGTTGCTCTATCCAGTTGAGCTACGGGCGCGTATCGCAAATCCTTTGACACTCCTGAGAATACGGTTCCGCGTCGCTGGGGGCTAGGAGTACCACGACGCTCGGGTCAGGGGTTGTTCGGCGCGGCCTTCGTTGGGTTTCACCAGGAGCGATTGGTTCAGGGCGTAGACGCCGGAGCGGAAGCCCATTGTGGCGCCGGCCATGTAAATGCGGTAGATTCGGTAGCTCACTTCGTCCGTTAACTTCAACACTTCGGCCCGGTTCGACTCCAGGCGACGCACCCAGTTTTCCAGGGTGTAGACGTAGTGTTCGCGCAGGTTTTCGACGTCGCGGACTTCGAAGCCCGCGCCGGCGGCGCAGGTCAGCACGTGCAGGATCGTTTGCAACTCTCCGTTCGGGAACACGTACTTGCGGGCGAACGGGGTCCAGCGCGGGTAGGGGGTGTTCGGCCGAAGTGTGATGCAATGGTGCAGGTACGCGCCGCCCGGTCGCAGGCAGCCGTGGATCTTCGCCATGAACGTCGGCAGGTTCGCGTTGCCGATGTGTTCCGACATGCCGACGCTCGACGCTTTGTCGAACGGCTCCGCGTCGGCGAACTCGCGGTAGTCGCACAACACGACCCTGGCCCGGTCGGAGACGCCCGCCTCGGCGATGTTGCGTTCGGCCCACTTGGCTTGCTCGGCCGATAGCGTGACGCCAACGGCTCGCACGCCGTAATTCTTCGCGGCGAACGCGATCAGGTTGCCCCAGCCGCAACCGAAGTCCACGTAGCGCTCGCCGGCCTTCAGCCCGAGTTTGCGGCAGATATAGTCGAGTTTTCGCTCTTGGGCCGTGTCCAGGCTCTCTTCGGCCGAGGAAAAATAGCCGCACGTGTACTGCATATTGCGATCGAGAAACAGCCGGTAGAACTCACCCGGCAGATCGTAGGTGTACGAGATCGCTTCGCGTTCCCTCGCGATGCTATGGTCGCCTTCGGTGGGTCGGCCGGCCTTGGCTCGATCGCGCGGGTTCTTTTGGTTCGGCAGCTTCAACAGGCCACGGAGCAATCGCAACTTGTCCCAGGCTCGCGTGTGTTCCTGGCGTCGCACGAGATGGCGCAACCAGCCGGTGAACGCGAAGATGTCTCCCTCGAGATCGAAATCGTCGAAGATGTAAGATTCGCCGACGCCGACCTTCGTGAATGGCCAGAACATCGCTCGCAGCGCACCGGGGTGTTTGAGCACGACCGTGAACGGCGCTCCGGACGCGCCGATCGTCGACCCGTCCCAGAGTCGGGCGGCGAACGGGCCGTCGTAGCCCTGATTCAAGACGGCGAGAATGTTTCGGGTCGTCGCGGCGGGGTCGGCACTCATGCAACTGGTTTAGGGACGGGCGGTTGGGCGTGCTTGCCGAAGTTCCGTCAACCCATAAAAATCAGTACGGACGTGAAACTGTCCCGCACCGGAGACGTGGCTTGCCCGCGATTCTCGACTGGCGTCAGGTGGCCACACCGGACGACCTCGTGCGACAAGTCGCGCAAGCCCTGGCCGAAGGTTCGACGGTCGCGCTGCCGACGGAGGCCGGGTACTTCCTTGCGGTCGACCCGACGAAACTGGCCGACCCGCTTCGACCGG
>JANLUE010001025.1:0-3524 GCA_031363325.1 Gemmataceae bacterium | reverse complement strand
CCCTTGGGATTCAGCACTCCGTCCCAACTATGCGACGGGCGCGCACAGAGTTCGAATCCCAGGGGACCGCCGTTTACGGCGGTTTCGGCGAAGCCGTATTCGGCCCGCCGTTTACGGCGAGTGGGCGAGCGAAGCGCTCGTCCCAACTATCGACGGGCGCGCACAGAGATCGAGTCCCAGGGCACCGCCGTTCACGGCAGTTTCGGCGAAGCCGTATTCGGCCCGCCGTTCACGGCGGGTGACTTGAGCCACGCCACGAACTGAAGACTTTCCCCAGTTCTCATAATTTCCTCAGTGCGTCCTGCTTATATTGGTGGTTAAGCGTCACACCCCGCCTCGGAGATTTCTCGTGATCCTCCAACCTCGAACCTCGCCTCAACGGAAGCGCCGATCGGCCTTCACGCTCCTCGAAGTTCTGGTCGTAGTGGCCATCATCCTGGTCCTGGCTTCGGTCGCGACCGTCGCCACGATGTCGTACCTCGAAGATGCCCGCATGAACACAACCAAGATGAATCTGAAATCGGTTGAAACGCAAGCCACCGCGGCTGTGTTAAACAACGGCGGCAATGTTCCGGACGATCTCTATGGCGCGACGGCCCGATTGCTTCGTGGCGGCATGGACGAGATCAAGGATGGCTGGGGCAATCAACTCACGATCGAAATGGCCGACGACCCGAACAACCCCGGTCAACAACGCGTTCGCGTGACGGCCAACACGCCGAAGGGCCAAATGACCAGCTGGGACAGGTAACTCTTCCCCACCCGCCCGAAAGCGGCTGATATGACTCGCGCCCGTACGCCACGACCCGCGTTCACACTCCTGGAAGTCCTCCTGGTCATTGCGATCCTGGTGGCCATCGGAGCGGCGGCCTTTCCGACACTGGAAGGGCTGTACCGGGACGTGCGCGAAAAGGCGGCGGCCGATGTGGTTCGGGCCGCCTGGTCCGAGGCACGGGCGCGAGCCATCGAAGATGGCCGCTCGTATCGCTTCGCCGTCCAGCCGGGGACCGGGAACTTCCGCGTCGCGCCGGATACGTCGTTCTCGGATGGTACGCTCGTCGGGGACGATGAAGCCCCGCCGTACACGCAGGAAGAAGCACTGCCAGGCTCGATCCTGTTTGAAGTGCCGGGCGACTTGCCGGCCGAAGGTGGCTGGACGACGGTCGCCATCTTCAATCCGGACGGGACGTGCAACAGCGATACGGAAATCACGCTCAAGACCAGGGACGATGGGCCGGCGATCACGGTCCGGGTTCGCGCGATGACCGGGGCGATCACGGTTCGCAATCGAGCCGGGGAGGGGCGATAAGCCATGCGTCTAGCCTCCGCAAGTCGCCGACCCGGCGTGTCGCTCCTCGAAGTGCTCGGGGCGACGGCTGTGTTTCTGATCGCCATCAGTGGCATCAATCAGCTGATGACGATTGGTGCCGAGACCGCCCTCGACGTGCAGTTTCGCTCGCGGGCCACTCGTTTGTGTCAGTCGAAGTTGAACGAGTTCACGGCCGGCGTCGAAGCCGTCGATGGCGCGACGAACGGCACGTTTGAAGAAGACGAAGACTGGCAGTGGCAGGCCGACGTGGCTTCCGAGTCGACGGCGGCGAACCTGTATCGCGTGACGGTCTCGGTTTCGCGGCAAACGATTCGCGGCGAGATCAAAGTCTCGATGTCTCAGTTTGTCTTCGATCCAAAGCAACGCGGTGCCGTCCCGGCCCCAGCGACCGCGGACTCTTCTTCGGGAAGTGCGACGGGAACCGGTTCGACCGGGTCGGGGGCTTCGGGGACAGGTTCGACCGGAACGGGATCGACTGGCACCGGGACCACCGGCGGCACGCGACCTTCGACCGGCGGCGGAACGACTGGCACCGGCAACACTGGCGGAACGCGACCATCGACGGGCGGTGGCAACTCCGGGAACACGGGAAACACCGGGAATACCGGAGGCGGTGGCACCCGGCCGAGTGGCGGCAACACGGGCGGGAGGCCTGGCGGATGAGGCGTACGGCGCGAGTTCGACGCGGCGGCTTCACCTTGCTCGAGGTGTTACTCGCCAGTGCCTTGGCCGTCATCTTGATGGCCGCCCTGTACGTCGCGCTCGAAGTCCAGCTCCAACTGGCCAACGCCGGCCGGGAGTCGATCGAACAAGCGACTGTGACTCGCGCCCTGGTCCTGCGATTCGAGAACGATCTGGCCGGGTGCATCGGACCCGGCGCTCCAGCCGTCACGGGTGCTTCAACGACCGCGACTACCGGAACGGGCGAGGCCGACCCGGCGGCGGCCATGGCCGAGCCCACCGACACGATTAGCTTTCAGGGCGGCACGATTGGCGAAGCGGACGGCGACAATGGCCGGCTCACGCTGTACGTGTCGAAAGTCGCGGGACTCGGCGCGGCGGCCGATAGCTCGACCGGGGCCGCGAACCCCGCCGACGTGCACCGTGTGACCTACTGGATGACCGCGAAGGGACTCGCTCGGCAATCGATCCCCTGGGTGACTTCCGAACGGGTGCAGCTTTCGACGGAGCCTTACATCGAAGAAGGTCGCGAGGCGAACGACTACTCGATCGCCGAGGAAGTGACGCAGTTGAAGTTTAGTTATTGGGACGGCTCGCAGTGGACGGAAACGTGGGATGGTCGCCAGCAGAACTCCGCCGGGACCGGGATCACCGGGCCGCCGATGGCGATCCGGGTCCACTTTTGGATGAACGTGCCGGGCCAGGATCAGCCCAAGGAATTTCGCCACACGATCTCGGTACTCGCCGCACCGGGGACCGCGGTTCCTGAAACGACTGGTAGCGGAATGTAAATGCTCCTTCGACCCGCGATCATCGGCCAACGTTCCCGCCAGTCGCGTCGCGGCGGGTTCGTGATTCTCGCCGTGTTGATGGTCATCACGGTCCTGACGCTCGCGGCGTATCAGTTCGTCGACTTGATGTCGGCCGAAGCCAAGGCCGCCGACCGAATCCGCAAGACCACGGAGAGCAAAGCGTTCGCGATGTCGGGTATCCACTACGCGATGGCCCTGATCGCCGACCCGGACGCCTTCGAAGGCACGCTTAGCAAGAACCCCTTCGATAACTCGGCGTTCCAGGGCGTGATCGTCAAGCAAGCCGACCAGGGTTCCTCGCAGGGCCGCTTCACGATCGTCGCGTTGGACTTTTCGCAATCGTCGTCGGGCCTGTCGAACGTGCAAACCAAGTCCGGCCTCTCGGATGAGGGCGGCAAACTGAACATCAACGCCCTGTACGCACTCGATTCGTCCGGCAAGGTGTTGCACGACGCCCTGATGAAACTGCCCGACATGACGGACGAGATCGCCTGGTCGATCGTCGACTGGATCGACGCGGACGATGAACCGAACGCCGGCGGGGCCGAGAGCCAGTACTACGCGGCCCTTCAGCCTCCTTATCAGTGCAAGAACGCCCCGCTCGACACGGTCGAAGAGCTTCTCCTCGTGCAAGGTGTGACGCCGGCGTTGTTGTTCGGCAACGATCGCAACCGAAACGGCAAGCTCGACCCCGGTGAGGA
>JANLUE010001022.1:0-5541 GCA_031363325.1 Gemmataceae bacterium | reverse complement strand
CGACCATATTAGCGCTCCGGCACAAGGGCCAGGCGGCCATCGCCGGCGCTGGCCAGGTGACGCTCGGTCAAGTTGTGATGAAGTCCGACGCCCATAAGATTCGACGTTTGTACGATGGCAAGGTTCTCGTGGGCTTCGCCGGGGCGTCGGCCGACGCGTTCGCATTGCTCGAACGATTCGAGACCAAACTGCGCGACCACGGCGGGTCCGTCCCCCGAGCGGCGACGGAATTGGCCAAGGACTGGCGAACCGATCGCATGCTCCGCCGGCTCGAAGCCATGATGATCGCGCTGGACAAGGAAAGCTTGCTCCTGATGAGCGGCACGGGCGATGTGATCCAGCCAACCGATGGCGTGCTGGCGATCGGCTCGGGCGGCTCGTACGCTCTGGCCGCCGCTCGGGCATTGATGGCACATTCGACGCTGAACGCGGCCGAGATCGCCAAGGCGGCCCTGGAAATCGCCGGCGACATCTGCGTCTACACGAATCGAAACATCGACGTGGTGGAAGTGAACTGATTGGGAAGCGAAGTAGCCCGTTCCTATAATTCGCCGAATCACTCCACGAGGCCCGAGACGACATGACCGACGCCGATCCGTTGAAGCCGAAGTACTCCCGAATCCTCCTCAAGATGAGCGGGGAAGCGTTCGGGCACGGCGGGCAAAGCGGTATCAGCATCGACGAAACGCTCGGCATCGCCCGGCAGATTCAGCGAACGATCGATCGCGGCGTCCAGATCGCGGTGGTCGTCGGGGGCGGCAACATTCTCCGGGGCGCCCAGTTTTCCGCGAAGGGTGAAGTCATCAAGGAGGCGACCGCCCATTACATGGGGATGCTCGCGACGTTGATGAACGGGCTCGCGCTTCAGGAAGTGCTCGAGACGTTGAAGATTCAGACGCGGTTGTTGACGGCCTTGCGTGTCGATAGCGTGGCCGAGTTCTTCATTCGTCGGCGGGCGATTCGGCACCTGGAGAAGGGCCGCGTCGTGATCCTGGCGGGCGGGACCGGCAACCCCTACGTGACGACCGATACGGCCGCGGCCTTGCGTGGCATCGAACTCGAAGCGGATATTTTGTTGAAGGCCACCCGCGTCGATGGTGTGTACACGGACGACCCGGAGAAGAACCCGCACGCCGTCAAGTACGAACGCCTGACCTACGACCGTGTGTTTAAAGAAAAGCTCCGCGTCATGGACCTGTCGGCCATCGAAATGTGCGAGCGCGAGAAGCTGCCGATCCTCGTGTTCAATTACAAGAAGGAAGGCAACATCGAACGGGCCGTCGCCGGGCATCCGATTGGAACGTTGGTGACGGAATAGGGCGCTCCGACCAAGCCGCCGTCACGGCTTCATCGTCCGCCGCTTCTGGTGTTCGGGGTCGAATTTTTCCAACGTCGCGAGCGAGTGCACGTTGTCCTTCGTCACCAGGTATTCGCCGGTGCTCACGTCCAGGTCGGTTCCGCCGCGACTCACGTCCACGCCGCGGATGTGGCGGACCAACGTCGTCACGCCGAGGTAGCCCATGTGGTACGGGTCCTGGATGATCGAGCCGGCCACGTCGCCTTCCTCGATCGCCTGCAACAATGGCTTGCTCGAATCGAAGGCCATCAGTTGAATCTTGCGTTCGCCCTTGCCGCCCGTGTTCAGCCCCTGGCTGCGCAGGATGTCGAGCGTGCCACTCGCGGACGATTCGTTTGGTGCGAAGATGGCATCGACCCGGTCCTTGAATTGTTGCACGAGCGGGCCGGCTGCCCGGGCCGCGCTATCGCGGGTCGCCCCGGCGTAATGGTCCTGGTCGAGCCACTCCACGGTCGGCGGCGGGCCCGAGCGGGGTCGCTTCTCGTTCGTCTTGCTCGCGTCGAAGAAATCGAGGAAGCCCTGCTCGCGCTTCTCCGTGCTCTTCGAGCCGATCGCGTAGCGCAGCAGGATCAACTTGGGCCGATCGATGCCGTTCGCTTTCAGCACACCGGCCAAATGTTCGGCGGCCATCCAGCCGCCGTTGTAGTTGTCCGTCGCCACGTACTTGGCGATCTGATCGCGGTCGGCGAGGCCCGAATCGATGACCACGACCGGCACGCCCTCCTTGCGGGCCCGGCGCACGGCCGCCGACATGATTTGCGAGTGCTGTGGCGCCAACACGATCCCGTCCACGCCGGTCGCCACGCGACGATCGACGATTTCGATTTGTTCCATCATGTCGCGTTCGCGGAGCGGGCCGTCCCAAATGATGTGGACGGGTTCCCCCTCGGCCGTCAGGTCGCTCGCCGCCCGTTGCGCACCGCGATGGATCGATTGCCAGAACTCGTGCGTCATCCCCTTGGGGATCACGACGATTCGCAACCCGGCCGGCCGTTCCTGGCACCCGGCCACGATGAGCGACGCGAAAACGCAGACGATGTGGAACAATCGGGGTCGGCGAGAGTACATGTCGTCGTCCGGTCGAGGGCTTGAATAGCCAATGTAGTCGTCGCGCTCCGCGGGCGGAAGGTGCGGGCGACGTTCGACAAGTTACTTCGCGACCGTCGACTCCAACTTCTGGCCGTTCGTGTCCAGCGCCTGGGGTGGATTTCACCACGGATTCGTTGCGAAGGGCTGCGATACGAACCAGAGGGGCTTTGAATTCTTGGTTGGCTTTGAGTGGCGTTTACCATCTGAAGTCGCTCTAAAAACATCTCACTCGCGCGGGAACTGGTCCGGGTTGTCCGTGAACACGGCGTCGACTTTCAAGTCACGCAGGAAGTGGGCCATCTCCGACCGAACGTCTTTGAACTTCCCCGTCCGCCCACTCCGGAACGTCCAGACCGTCACGCTCATTCCCAGGGCGTGAGCGTCCTTCACAAGCTCCGGGCGGGCGAGCACGTCCGCCTTGTTCGGGCCAACGCCATCGGCGAACTCGCCGATCTGTTTCAATCGTTCGGTCGACGTGTTGCCGTCGCCGATCAAGTAGACGAGCGGCAACTTGCAGGCGTGGTCCTTGCGAAGCAACTTCAGGCTCGCGGCGCTGAACGATTGAATCACGATCGGCGTCTTCGGGTCGGCCCCCGGTTGATCGAGCCCGTTCTTCTTGAGGATCGCGACGAGCGCCTTCTCCATGTCGAGGCCGAGCTTGCCGTATACTTCGGGGGACTTCGTCTCCGGAATGAGCCCCGCCTTCCCTTTGACGAGGTCGATCATCTCCTGAAACGTCGGCACGCGGGCCCCGGCGAACCTGGCGTCTTTCCAGGAACCGGCATCGAGCTTCTGAATCTCGGCCAACGTGAAGTCGGCGACCGGCCAGGTCGCCTTACCTTTGACCATCTTCGCACGGTCCGGAAAGAGCTTGGCCACATCGATCGTGCGTTCGAGCGTCTCGTCGTGAATGCAGACGAGCACGCCGTCCCTGGTCATCTGCAAGTCGGGCTCGACGAAGTCGGCCCCGTGCTTGAGGGCCAATTCGTAGGCCGCGATCGTGTGCTCCGGCGCGTCGGCCGACGCCCCACGATGCGCGATGAGCGTCGGCTTTGCGTAGGGCGGTAGTACTTTCATTCGGTCGTCCGCGAGCGTGGTCGAAGCGAACATCGTTATGGCGAACGGAACCAGGCGGTACATGTCTTACTCCAAGTCGAGATGATCGTCGGTGGAGTATTGTGCCCAATCGCGGCGCGAAGTCTCGCGAGAATGCGGTGAAAGTCGAGTGTCGAATCGGAGGGTTAGCGAATCCCTTCAATCTTCAGCACTCGTCGAACTTCAGTTCGGAGTGCTGGCAGATCCTTGACCCGCCCATCGGGATGCCGGTCGCAGTCCAAGTCGAGTACGTCCGCGAGCGATTCGGCCACCGCATCGCGCACGTCGGCATCGTCGAGAAAACGTGACAGAATCGTGAGGCGAGTCTTGCGTGAAATCTCCGGCATGTTCGCTTCGGCGAGTTCCCGGAGGTAAGACTGTCGAAAGACGATGTCGGTCTGTCGAAGGGTCTTTTCGAAGGTCGTCCAGACGGATGAATCGTTCGCCGCGATGGCGAATTCCACGATCGGTAGGCCATAGTCGAAGCGATAGTTTGGTGGAGCTACTTTTGCATTCGCCGGCACACGGTCGAGTTCCCTTCCAAACAATTCCATCGCCTTAACGCGATCGAACTTCACGAGATGCAGGAGACCTTCGAAACGGCGAAGCGTTGTGGTGGACTCGGTCGCTTCGAGGAATAGCTCTTTCTTCGTTTCGCGCGGCAGTTGACAGTTTGCGACGGCCTCGACAACCGCCACGGCGAGCGGCGTCAATTCACCGGCCAAGACTTTTCGGTACACTTCCGGAATTCGTTTCGGATGCCGATGGGCGAGTACATCGAGCATGAGCCAGTTACTCGACGAGCACTCCTGAAAATCCAAAACGTGGCGAGCCAGGTAAGTCCCTTCGCCAATGTTCTTCGCCTCGACCCACCATTTTTCGACTTGTGTTTTCTCGAGCCGGGTCGTTGGGCCAGGCCACTGCGTCCTCAGCTTGTGGCCGGCCAGGCCAATGAGCAATTCGTGCGCGACATCGCCAACCCGAAACTGATATCCGTGCGTCGCGTTGATGCGCGGCAAATACACTCGGGTCAAGCGTTCGTCGTGTAGGTGCGCGATCAAGGCCGGCACCGCCTCGAAGCCTCGTCGCGCCAGTTTGTAATAGGCCGGGTCCTTCTCAGGGCGGCGGAAGTTGTCGGTCGCCGTGACTTCGATCAAACCGTCGATTAGCGCCTCGATCGTGCCGGGCTTGCCCTTGCCGGGAACGAGCGACTCGTCGAGCGAAAGAAGTAGGTCGCGATGGTACGGCTCGAAATCGTCGAGCCGTCGGTCCCAGAGCAGCCGGAACATCCGCGCGACCTGGACGCGACTCGTTTCTGGCTTCGCGAATTGGCGTTGCCAATAGTCCCACGCCCAGCGTGCGAGCGTCGCTTCCGGCGAGTCCGTTTCGCCGGCCGGATCGGACTCCAGCACCTTGAGCGCCAGTTCGGACCAACCGCGTGAATGGCAGCGGACCGCAAACTCGACGCATGCGGGCACACTCAGGCCCTTGAGTGCGGCCGGTGTCGGTTCGATGACGTTCAAGACCTGCCTTCGGCCCACTTCTTCGACTTCGCCGTCCGACAAGTGGAGCTTCGACGGCTCGCCCCACTTCTTCGCCTTGACCACGAACGCCAGCCGTCGCGATTCGGTGTCGACCCCGTTCATGTCGTTTTTCGAACCGGTGACGGCAACCACGAGCGGCGCATCGTTCAGCGGCAACGGCAGTTCGTAGTCCCGATACGACTTGAGCAGTTTGTCCAGGAGTTCTCTGGTCGGCGCGACGAGTGGCTTGACGGGCGTTTTCGGCGGCTCGTTCGCGGCGACCGTGGCCGACGCGATCAAGGCGAGAAGTGTGGCGGTGAGTACAGATTGAATCGTGCTCAACGACTTGCCCCGTGTCACGAGCATCTGAATATTGTGGCCATCGACATTGTAACGCGGCGAGGGTGGGACTGTTGGCGGCAAAAAAACCTGTTGGGGCGGGTCAGGCGGACCACGCCCGTCCGATTGACGCCTCGG
>JANLUE010001016.1:0-9567 GCA_031363325.1 Gemmataceae bacterium | reverse complement strand
GCACGCTGCGAATCACGCCGATCCCGAACCAATTCGGAACGGCTCTTTGTTCGCGAACGATTGATTCAATTCATCGAACATCGCTTTCGTTTTGCATTCCAGGCCGTTGATGTAAACCTTCACGCCGCTCACGAGCCGTGTCGCGTCGTAGGTCACCGCAATGTGCGACCACACGTCGAGCGGCACGGTCGTTTCGGTCTCGAGTCGGAGCGCGTCGTCGAGCCAGCGCTTGGTCAGGTGAACCTGAACCCGACCATTGACGAGGTGGATCGAATAGCCTTCGCCGTGCGGGTCCTCGACGGTTCGCGACACGATGGCCCCATCGGGCTTCTTCGGATTGATCCAGCACGCCAGCGTGAACCGATCGTCGAATCCAAAATCGGCGGTGTCGCCGAGGTCGGCGAACATCTTGCCGTTGAATTCGATCGCTTTGCCGATCGTCCCCGGTCCGAAGGTCGCCGCGCCGTCGGGGAACTTCAATCGGCCTGGTCCGTCGAGATGGAACCACGCGACCTGGCCGCGACCGGGGGCCCAATCGGGAAACGCCTTCGGGTCGGCCGTTTTCTCCCAATCGGCCTGGGCACGGACGATGTCGCGATACGCTTCCGACGCGTGCAGCTGGGCCGATCCGATCCGCGAATCGAGTTCCGCGAGCTTCGCCTGTTGGTCGCGAGTCGGGGCCTTGATCGTCGGCGGTGAGTTGCCGTACTTCGCCGCCCGACCCTGTTCCGGCACGTTGTTGAAGTACGCGAACATGCGATAGAAATCGGCCTGTGGGAACGGATCGTATTTGTGGTCGTGGCAGCGGTTGCACGTGAACGTCAGCCCGAGCCAGACGGTGCCGGTCGTCTCGACGCGGTCGGCCACGTACTCGACCGCGTATTCCTCGGGAACGATGCCCCCTTCGGAATTGCCCCGGTGATTGCGATGGAACCCGGTCGCGATGCGTTGATCGAGCGTCGGGTTCGGCAACAGGTCGCCAGCGATCTGTTCGATCGTGAATCGATCGAACGGCAGGTTGCGATTGTACGCCTCGATGACCCAGTCGCGCCAGCGCCACATGTCTCGGCCCGCATCGGTCTGGTAGCCGTTCGTGTCGGCGTATCGGCCGGCCTCGAGCCAGCGCCAGGCCATCCGTTCGCCAAAGCGAGAACTTGCCAAGAGTCGTTCGACGACGCGTTCGTAGGCGGCCGGCGAATCGTCGGCGAGGAACGCATCGACTTCGCTCGGCGACGGCGGCAGGCCAGTCAGATCGAGCGTCACCCGGCGAATGAGCGTGACCTTGTCGGCCGGCGCACTCGGGGCGAGTCCTTCCGCTTCGAGCTTGGCGCGAACGAACGCATCAATGGAGTTTGATGTGGGATGTTTCGTCGCGGGAATGGCCGGGCGAATCGGCTTCGTGAACGCCCAGTGCCCGGTCCAGTTCGCCCCCTGATCGACCCAGGCCTTGAGCGTCGCGATCTGAACGTCCGAGAGTTTCTTGCCCGACTTCGCGGGCGGCATGCGCCGCTTGTCGTCGGTCGCGGTCACCCGGGCGAGCAACTCCTTCGTGGCCGCGCGAAGGCCGTCGCGCGTGTCGAGCCGCAGGTCGGCCTTGCGAGTCGTATCGCCCGGCCCGTGGCACAGGAAGCAGTTGTCGGCGAGAATCGGCCGCACGTCGCGGTTGAAGTCGACGGGCGCGGCCCGACCGGTCGCGACGACGAAGAGGAGAGCTAACAGCGTCGTCCGGCGGGCCATGGCTTCGGCTCCGGTTGTGGTTCCAAATTTGGTGTACGCCATGACCGGGCGAGACGCCAACTTGGCCCAACCTTCGCCAGAGAATTGATCGTCGGTTCAAGCGTTCAAGTCGCCGCGCGTCACGGACATCAAGTTGATGCCCGGCCGTTCGTCCCAGCCGAGCCTGAACCAGAACAGCTTGCCTTCCGGATTGTCGGCGTTCACGAACAGGTGGCACTTCACGATGCCATGTTCCGCGAGGCCGGACAGGCAGCGTTCGACCATCGCCCGGCCGATGCCGCGTCGACGATAGTTCTGGTGAACCGCGACATGGTGAAGGTAGCCGCGTCGCCCATCGTGCCCGGCCAGGGCCAGGCCGACGATTGCCGAACCGAGTTCGGCAACCACGCTCGTGCCGGGGTTGTGGCGCAAGTAACGGGCCAGGGCCTCAGGGGTATCCGCTTCGCGCAGGGTGATTCCCGGCATGTCGGCCCACATCGCGAGGGCGGCCGGGATGTCGGCCACGGTCATGGCGCGGAGCGTAAACACGGCGTTCCCTCGCGGCGGCGGACTGGGTCGTAATCGATCAACGCGCGGCCGGGTCGAAACTTGCGCTCGATTCGTCGAATCGAATCGGCTTCGACGCGTCGATGAGCAGCCAGGTGAACACTCCAAACGCATAGACGCAGGCATACACGGTGAACAAAACGATGTAACCTTCCGTGTCCGGAGCGGGTGCTCCGTCGGGGGTATAGGCTCGCAAGATTCGACCCGTCACCTGGATGCCGAGCACCGCGCCGAGGTTGCCGACCATGTTCATGGTCCCCGACACGATCGCCGAGTAACGCTGGCCAATGTCCTGAGCGGCCGCCCACGAGGGGGCCATGATGAAGTCGTTGAAGAACCCGACCAGCATCAGGCAAATGGCGAACGGCCAGAGACTATCCGGCCCCGTGAAGGACGTGGCAGTCAGATAGCACAAGCCCGCCATGCCGTAGCCGATCATCGCGTAGACGCGTCGACCCCATTTGCGATCGCCGGTCCGGCGAATGTAGCCGTCGGTCAGGAGCCCGCCGATCAGGCATCCCGCCATCCCGACGAGCATCGGAGCTCCGCCGAGCAAGGCGAGTTGAATCTTGCCGCCGTCCGTCTGGCCCCAATCGGCATAGCGGGCCTTCAACATGTTCGGGAGGTTGTACATGAGGAAGTACCAATTGAAATTGGTCACCATGTACATGCCGCAAAGAGCGAGCACGTTGCGGTTCGTGAAAATCCGCCCCCACGGCACGCCGGTGTGAGCCGGGTGCTCGCCACGCCCCGCTTCGATTCGCATCCGCTCCGCCGCGTTGGTGCCCGGGTGTTCCTCGGGCCGATTGCGAAACACCAGGAAGAAGACGGTACACCAGATGAGCGCGAGGCCGGAGAAGATCCAGAGCGCTTGTCGCCACGACAGGCCGGCGAACGTCACGAGGAGCAGCCATACGGTTGGCGTGAGCCCGCCCATGAATCGGGCCGATAGCCAGATCGAACCTTGCGCGAAGCCACGTTCGCTCGATGGGAACCAGTTGTAGAGCGCCCGCGTAATGTTTGGGAACGCGCCGGCTTCGCCCATTCCGAACATGAACTCGGCGGCAATCAGAACAAGAAACGCCACGAAGACGACCGTGCCAGCGATTTCCATCTCGATCGGGAACAGCAAGCCGACGGCCGGCGTGAACGCCACGAAAAACGACCACCAAATTACGAGTCGCAGGATCGTCTTGCGTGGCCCGAAGCGATCGCCCAGGTAGCCCGTCGGGATTTCGAAGATGGCGTAGGCGATTTGAAAGGCCGTCAACACCCAGAAGAAATCGGAAACGTCGCGGCCGACGGCCGCCATCATGTCGCCCTTGGCGCTGCCATACATCGCCCGGTCCAGATACGTGATCATGGCTAGGACGCAAAGCAAACCGAGGATCGAATAGCGAACGCGAGTCGGTTGGAGTGGATTGGACATTCGTGGCGGGAGAGGGAACCGGGCGGACCGGCGTACTCTACCCGACCGGCGGGCCGGGGGCAAATGGGTATTGGCCGCAGAATCGCTACGGCCGTTAAAGTTTGCCCGGTCGATTACCGATTGAGACGGGGAGAAGCCGGATTGTCGCCGCCCCGTCGAGGCACCCATGAGCCGATTTCGTCAGTGGCTAACGAGTACGGCCCTCGCTGTTTTGCCGGCGTGCGCCTGGGCCGAGGCCCCGTTGCCCGGCGGGACCGTCGTCGGTGGGGTTCCCAATAGCACGAAGTCCATCGTCGAACGTCCGGTCTACACCGCCACGACGACCGCGCCGCCGGATGCCCTCGCGCCCACCCCGACTGCCAGTCCGATGCCCGTTGCCCAAATTCCCGGAGCCATGACCGCCCCGGTTCCAATGGGTACGCCCTGGACGGCGACCGATCCTAATTGTTGCGGCCCGCTCGGCGCACATGGGCCAATCGGTCAGGATGTCTACTTCCGATTTGGGCCCGCGATCCCGATTGGCGATTCGACGTTGGCCAAGGCTTTGAATGTTGGCTGGACTCTGCAAACGGGCGGTCGCGCCGAGTTCTTCGAGCCGGGCGGAGCCGCCGCCTGGGCGCTCGATGCCCATTTGACGTACACGTACAACAACGCCGGCGGCCAGGACCTGGCGTTCGTTCGCAACGATCTGGTGACGATCCGCGCGCTGCATCGCTGGGCGGTGGGCCTGGCGGGCGGGCGCGATTGGTTCGTCTCGGGGCCGGGGTTCGTCGGCGGCAGTTGGGACGCGAACGCACGCTACGGCATCGATTTCGGCGGACGCTGGGGCACCGGGCACGTCGATGCCCAGCCTATCACCGACGCGTCGGGCTATCGCCGCAAGCAAGACACCTTCGGGCAACTCTTCTCGGCGGCGCACGGCGATGTCGAAGTCCCGGTCGGTGCCTGGACTTTCCTCGCGGGTGGGCGAGTCGAATTCAACTACACGTCGAGCAAATACCTCGTCGCCGGCAACACGCTGTACGACCTGACGTTCCTGTTCACAGTCGGCGTGCGGTACTAACGAGCCAACGGGGGCGTGCGTCGAGCCACGTCGCGGGCCATCCGCGCGGAGGCGGCGCACGCTCCCGGCCCCTTTAGGTCAACGCTTCCGTCCGTGCTCCCGGGCGGGTATATTCAATTCTCAATGGACGACCCCCGGCTCGACGATCTGTTCTCGGTGTGGCTGCGGCGTCACGAGAGTGGCGAGACGCCGGCCCCGCTCGAGGTCTGTCGCGAGTGCCCGGAGTTGGCCGAGCCGCTCGGTCGGCTCGCCGAGGCGTGGGTGGCCGTCCAGGGCGTCGTTCAAGCCGTGAACAAGTCGGATCGGCCGACCGAGCCCGAAGCGACGAGCGTCATGGGTGCCGGCCCAACGCTTCCGTTGCACCCGCCGATCGTGGCCGGGTACGAGGTGCTTCGCGAACTCGGGCGAGGCGGCATGGGCATCGTCTACCTGGCGCGCCAACTTTCGATCGGTCGCGTGGTCGCCCTCAAGGTGGTCGTTCATGCTCGAGTCGGTGGGACGGCGCACGCCCGCTTGCCGCGCGAGGCCGAGACGGTCGGGCGCCTGCAACATCCGCACATCGTTCAAGTCCACGACTCCGGCACGCACGAAGGCACGCCGTGGATGGCCCTCGAATACTTGCCGGGTGGAACACTCGGCGCGAAGGCCGCCGGCGTGCCGCAAGTTCCAACTTGGGCCGCGCGGATCGTATCGGCGATCGCGCGGGGCATCGGCGTGGCCCATGCGGCCGGCGTCGTGCATCGCGACCTGAAGCCGAGCAATGTGCTGTTCGCGGCCGACGATCAGCCGAAGGTCGTGGACTTCGGCATCGCCAAGGATCGCGAGTCCGGCCTGACCGCGACGGGCGACATCCTCGGCACGCCAAGCTACATGGCCCCGGAACAAGCGGACGGCCGAATTCGTACGGTCGGCCCAGAAGCGGACGTCTGGGCCCTCGGTGCGATTCTCTACGAACTGCTCACCGGTCGGCCGCCGTTCAAGGGGGCCAGTTCCTGGGAGACGGTTCAGCACGTGTTGACGGTCGAGGCGGTCCCGCCACGTCGATTGACGCCGAGCGTGCCGAAAGACCTCGAAACCGTTTGCATGAAGTGCCTGCGGAAAGAGCCCGGTCGGCGCTACGCGAATGCGTCAGAGCTCGCGGACGATCTCGAACGGTTCCTCGACGGGCAACCCGTCCTGGCTCGGCCGGTCGGCGCGATCGAACGCGGCTACCGGCTCGCGCGCCGTCATCCCGGTCGCGTCGCACTTTGGTCGACGGCGATTGGGTCGCTCGCCCTGACGATCGCCTTGATCGTTTGGCATCAGTTCAGCGAAGTCGAGACGCGGGCCGAGTACGAGCGCCAGCGCCGCCAAGAAATCGCGGTGGACGCCGAGCGGGCGCGGAAGCAAGCGCGGGAAATGTTGGCGCTGAATCAGAAGTTGCGCCTGGAACAGGTACGGCAAAGGAGCGCGGGCCTGAGCGCCGGTTGGGCAACCGCGAACCTGGCGGACCTTCGCGAGATCGCCCGGCTCGGCCCGACGCCGGACTTGTTGCCGATCCTGCGCTCGGAAGCGGCGACGGCACTGTCCGCGCTCGACCTCGCGCCGGCCGGCCGCCTTGCCGATGGTTTCCCAACCTACGCCGTCGCGTTCTCGCCCGATGGCCAGTGGCTCGCCATCGCCGGGTCGACTTCGGTGACTCAGAAGTGCCGCGTTCGTTTATACGAAGCGGACGGCCCCGGCTGGCGTGAACGTCCGGAGTTGGTGGTGCCCGTTCAATCGGGGGCACTCGCGTTTCACTGGATGGGTCGAGGCACGGGCCTGCGCTCGATCCGGTTCTCGCCCGATGGTTGCTGGCTCGTGGCCGGCACTCGCGACGGCCGAATCGCACGGTGGTCGACCGACGATTGGACGCGCGAACCGCTCATCTGGTCGGCCCACGCCAGCGATACGAAAGACTTCACTTTGGTCGGCGTCATCGACCTGGCCTTCTCGACCGATGGTTCGACGTTCTGGTCCGGGTCGGGCGTGAGCGTCCGCGGCTGGAACCTCGCCGAAGGTAAGCCGACCGGGTTTCACGTGGCCGATTGTCGCCTGTCGGTCGACCAACCCCGCGCGGTCGAACGGCCGATCGTGTCCGGGCCAAGTGGGTTCCAGGCGGTCGATCCCACCACGGGCAAGGCGATCGGCCCGGCGATCCCGAGCGACATTCGCCGAGCGGCCATCGCCCCGGACGGTCGAACGGTCGCGCTCGTCCCGCCCGGGAGCGAAACGAGCCTGCGACTCCTCGATCCGGAGGCGCGGTCGCATCCGTTCACGGTCAATCGCCGAGCGCCGATTCAATCGGCCGACTACGCCTGCCTAACGTTCGATCCAACGGGCGGCTTGCTGGCGACGGTCGAGGAACACGAGAAGCGGGTCAAGCTCTGGGGCGTGGCCGCCGGCTTGCTCCTGGCCGAGCAACCGATCGGCGACGAATGCCCGCGGGCCACATTCAACCACTCGGGCTGTCAACTCGCTGTGGCGACCAAGCGCGGCGTCGAACTCTTCGATGTGCCGAACTGCGTCCTCGAAACGATCGTCGTGGGCGAGCAACGAATCGTCGGACTGGCCGCGTCGGCCGATCACGACGACTTGCTCATTTCGGCCGACGAACCGGGCCTCGGGTCGGCCGTCTATCGCGGCCACGCGGCCGGCGAATTGACGCGCGTCGCGACTTTGCCACCCGGCCACTTGCTACCGGCGCTCGCCAGCGATGGCGCGAGAATCGCCTTTGGAGTGAGCGGTTCATTCGATCAGCTTCAGGATCGATCCGGCCAGAGGTTCGGCAAGTTCGACATGCTCGTCGACGCCCGATACGGGCCGGATGGCCGACTCTGGGTGCTCGAAGCCCATCGCTTGCGCTCCATGGACGACGCCGGTCAAGAGCGAATCGTTTGGGAGAACAGTTTTGCGATTCGTCAGGAGGGGCTGGTCGCCAAGTCGTTCGCGATCGGTCAATCGATCGCTCTGATCGGGCAACGCGAAGGCAAGGTGATCCGCGTGAACCTGGAGTCGCGGGCGGTCGAGCCGATGAATGTTCTTTCGTCGTCCGCCGTCGGAATCGCCCTGTCGCCCGACGGCGCGCGGGCCATCGTCGGCGGCGACCGGGGGGAAGTGAAACTGCTCGACGTGGCGACCGGCCTAACATCCGAATTGACGAGCCCCCATCGCGGCTCGATTCGCGGCGCGGCCTTCGGCGCGAACCTCCTGGCGACTGGCGGCGAGGAGGGAATCGTGCAACTGTGGACGCCGACGGGCCTGCCCTTCGCCGCCCTTAAGATGCGCGGGCCGATTCGGAAACTCTCGCTCAGCCGCGATGGTTCGTCGCTGCTCGTGCAAGTCGAAGGCGAACGCGGCGTCCGTCGTTGGCAACTCGACGAACTGCGCCGCCGTTGGGCCGAACTCGGGATCGCCGAATAATTCAACCGCGAATCGGCACCAGCCGACTGATCGCATCTTCGAGCCACGACGTGCGGGCCTCTTCCCCTTCGGAGACGGCCGACCATTCGCCGCGAATCACCCCCAGGTCGATGTCGTCCCGATTGGCGATCAGCAGCGTTTCGATGTCGACTTGATCTTGTGGCCGGAACGCGACCATCTTCGTGAGGATCAGGCCTTCGGCGGTCGCGACGCGGAGTTCCGAGTCAAGCCACGGGCGGACCTCGGCGGAATTCAACACAGCGGCGTAGAGCGGTAAGATCGGTTGCATCCAGTCGACGCGGACATCGCCGTGCCAAAACACGACGAAGCGATCGACGGACCAGCGCCGCACGGTGTCCAACACATCGATCTGAAACCCCTCGGCCACCAAGTCGTCGAGCAGGCCCGGAAACGACAAGGCCGGCACGTGCAGAATGAAATCGGCGTCCTTCGTCGCTCGCGGCCGACTTCGCAGCCCCACGGCCAGTCCGCCGATCAGGGCGTGCTTCACGTTGCGACGCGTGAACACCGCGCCGAGTCGGCGAACGACTTCGGTCAGATCGGAGTTAACCATGACGAACCATAAATGCGAGAATCGCCGATCGGCCGCGATCTTCGTCGTCGCGGGCGAGCTGGGACGACGCGTCCGGCCGAACGGCGTTGGCGAGCAGGAATTGATAGACGCGGTTGATCTCGCCGAGCGCCTGAATTCGACCGTCGGCGGACAGCGCGCGAAACCGAGCGACCTCTTCCGTGACGGTCTCGATCTGCGTCGGAAATCGGATCGCCAGTTTCACGCTCGTTTTCTCCCGTCAGGACACGTCCGGGTCGCCACCCAGTTTGCGGACCAGTTCCGCGAGCCGTTCGGCGCGAGCTCGCTCTTTTTCCGCTCGTGCTCGTTCTTTCTCGGCGCGGTCGCGTTCCCGCTCGGCCGCGGCGTCCGCTTTGGAGGCGCGAGCCGTTTCCTTGTCCGCCCGAGTTCGCTCGACGGACAACTTCGTGAGGGCCACGCCGCTCATTTCCGCACCGCACAGGATCAGTTGGCCGGTACCGTCCGTCCACCGAAGCCATTCGGTTTCCACGCCTTCATAGGTGCCCGTCCAAAGTCGCAGGCCGAGATTGAGTTCCTGGAAAACGGGCACGGCTCGCCGCACGTAGCGCGATCCGTCGAGGGCATAGACCTTCAACCCCTCGTCGCTCAAGCGGCGCTGGGGATCGTGAATCACATAATACGGCACGAGCAAGCGAGCATAGGCGTTCAGCTTGGTCGTGTCTTCGCCGCCTGGAGTGGCCGACACGACCTCGATCTGCGTGATCGTCATGTTGCCGTTGCCGCGCGCTGACGCCAGCA
>JANLUE010001009.1:0-8392 GCA_031363325.1 Gemmataceae bacterium | reverse complement strand
TTCTCGCGGTTGATCAGGTTCGGGCCGCTCGCGGCCTCGGGGAAGTCGGCCACCTCTCGAAGTCGGATCTGGCCCCGCCCGCCGGGCAGATCGAGCCGGAGTTCGCCGAGCTTGTAAGCGTCCGAGCGATACGGTTCCTTGAGTTTGACGACGAGGTCGAAGCGGCGTTGGCCCTCCAGGACTTGCGAGACGGCCTCGCCCTTCAACGCGGTCTGCACGAAGTCGGCCACGTACTCGCGACTCAGGCCATGAAAGGCGAGATCATCGTCGCGCAAGACAACGTGGATTTCGTCGACCCGGTCCTGTGGGTCGATGATGGGCGGTGTCACGCCAGGCACGTCCGCGATCGCGTCGCGGACTTGGCCGGCCAACTCCCGGAGTTTGTCGAGGTCGTCGCCGTAAAGCTTGACGGCGATCTGCGAGCGCACCCCGGAGAGCATGTGACTGATGAGATGCGAGAGTGGCTGTTCGGTCTCGATCTCCACTCCCGGCACGTTCGTTCGCAAGTCGGCGAGCAGGCCCTTCAAGAATTCGTCGCGACGAACGTCGGCGTCCGGGTTCATGGTCAGGATGTATTCGCCGACGTTCACGGGTTCGGCATGTTCGTCCCGTTCGGCCCGGCCGGTGCGGCGCGCGAAATGGACGATGGGGCCGTCCGGGTTCGCGGGCGACTTCTGCAAGGTCTTCAACCGGCCGTCAATGAGCGTCGACACTTCGTTCGACGCCTTGAGCGACGACCCTCCGGGCAGGCCCACGTTGACCTGGACGCTGCCTTCGTCGAACTTCGGCAAGAAGTCCGCCCCGAGGCGCGACAACAACCAAACGCTGACGCCGACCGCCGCCCAGGTCAGGACGAGCAAGGTTCCCGCCCGCCACATGCTGAAGCGGATCAGGAAGCTTGCGCTCCACTTCAGCGAACGGAGCAATGGGCCGTCCCCGTGCCCCTGAGACGCCGCGGACTTCGGCAGCAAATAGTACGAAAGGACCGGAGTTACCGTCAGGGAAACGACGAGCGAAGCGAGGATCGAAACGACATAAGCGATTCCGAGCGGCACGAACAACCGACCTTCGACGCCGGACAGTGCGAACAAGGGCACGAAGGCGAGGATCACGACGGCCGTCCAGAAAAGGATGGCGGTGCGAATCTCAAGGCTCGCCCGATAAACCACGAGCAAGGTCGGCCTTGGGGTTGCGGAGATACTGTTCTCGCGAAGCCGGCGGAAAATGTTTTCCACATCGACGATGGCGTCATCGACCAGTGCCCCGATTGCCACCGCGATTCCGCCGAGTGTCATCACGTTGATCGACAGTTCGGCCCCCGTGATCGCCCCGATCAAATGAAACACGAGCGTGGTCATGACCAACGAGAGGGGGATCGCGGAAAGCGTGATCAGCGTGGTGCGGACGTTGAGCAGAAATAGAAACAGCACGATTACAACCAGAACGGCTCCAATCGCGAGGGCCTCTTCGACGTAATAGATGCCACGGTCGATGAAACTCTTGAGCTGAAACAACTCGGTGTTTACGACGACATCGGCCGGCAGGGCGGCCTCGGCTTCGCGCAGGGCCGCTTTCACTTCGTCGGTCAGTTTTCGCGTGTCCGCATGGGGTTGTTTGACGATCGTCAGGACGACGCCGTGGCTGCCGTCGACGCTCGCGTCGCCCCGCTTCGGGGCCGGGCCTTCTTCAATTTTCGCCACGTGCCCGAGCAACACGGCTCGGTCGGGGTTCACCTTGACGACGACTTTCCGAAGGCTCGCCAGCACGTTCTCGGGCAGCGGCCCCAGCCGACCAATCACTCGCACCGGGCGTTCCGTCTGGCCTTCTTCAACGATTCCGCCGCTCGCGTTGAGGTTGTTCGCCTTGATCGCCGCCTCGACTTCCTGCAAGGAAACGCGGAATTCTTCGAGCTTCGCGGGGTCGACCAGAACTTGATACTGCTTCTGGTCGCCGCCCATGACGATCACCTCGGC
This sequence comes from Gemmataceae bacterium, assembly GCA_031363325.1. Classification (GTDB taxonomy): domain Bacteria; phylum Planctomycetota; class Planctomycetia; order Gemmatales; family Gemmataceae; genus SIAJ01. Next base: position 6,419 of record JANLUE010001009.1, on the reverse strand, counting down.
GATTCCGGGCAGTTTCAAGAGCCGCGGTCGGATCAGCCAGTCGGTCGTCGAGCGCAAGTCCATCCGCTCTTCCAACGGCGTGCGGAACGAGACCGCGTGCGAACGACCGCCGTAAACGAAGGTTGCCGACCGCCCGGCCCAAACCGGGGTCTCGACCGCGACCCGTTCCCATGCTTCGGGCCGATTTCGTTCGCGCGGGCGCCAGACGGTCAGGTTGGGTTGGTCGCCGGCCATCGTCCGCTCGGCCAGGAGCCCGGTCTGCCCGATGGCCGCCAGATCGCCGCCTTGTGGCCCCGTTCGGCGATGGATGCCGACGTGCAAGATTTGCCCCATGATCGAGGCCTGCGGCGTCATTTGCGGGCGGATGCCTTCGGGAACGGTCACCGTGGCCAGTCGCTCGGCGACAATCTGCCGGGCGTGGCGTGGCTCGGTCCGCCAGCCGAACTCGATGTAAATGACATTCAGTCCCTGACTGGATTGGCTGCGGACGGCCTCGACGCCATTCGCCCCGAGGATCGCCGTCTCGATCGGATAAGTGACGAGCGTTTCGACTTCCTCGGACGACAGGCCGGGGCATTCGGTCAGGATCACCACCCGAGTCCGATCGAGATCGGGGAATACGTCGATGGGAAGCGTGGTCGACAGATATCCGCCGTAGAGCATGACGACGAGACACCCGGCCAGGACGAGCCCCCGGTGGGTGAGCGAGAACCGAATGATGGCGTTGAGCACGGTGTCTCCTACTTGCCTTCGTCTTCGTTCTTGTGCAGGCTGCCGTCGGCGTGAATGTGATAGCCCTTGGGCACGCCACTGTTGCTCCCGGCTTTGACGAGGCGATTCAGTTGAGCGGCCGCGCCCTGCACCACGTAGCTGCCCGGCTGGAGCGACCCATCGTTGGCCAACACGACCTGCCGGCGGTCCTGAAGGAGGACGCGCACGGCCTTCCGCTCGAAGGTGTTGACGTTTTGAGTGAAGACGAACGCGTCCGGGCCTTCACGCGTGACGGCGTCGGTCGGCAGTACGAAAACGTCGTCGAGCTTCTCGACCCGCACTTGAATGCGGACTCGCTGACCCGGTCGGAATCGCCACAGAGTTTGGGTGCGGCCGTCGTCCTCGATCACGCGCGACTGATTCTCGAGCGGCACCAGGAAGGCGAAAGTTCGATTGCCGGGGTCGATGGTGTTCGACAGGTGGCGGATGCGAAACGCTTGCTTGACTTCGCCCCAATCCGCCGTCGATTCCTCCTGGAAGTCCACCTCGACGGGCCATTTCTCCTTGACGCTCTTCTCCAGGAGCGGAGTCTCGTCGCGAAACGCTCGACCCTCGACGGCGAGCAGTTGATGGTTGGCGAGGACGCACAGCGCCTGCCCGGCCTGGACCTGTTGGCCGAGGTCGGCCTTGAGTTCTTGCACCTCGAACGTTGGCGGCGGGTCGGCCGGGGCACCGGGGCTCGGCGGGAGCCGGTCTGCTGCCGGCCGGGGCGGGACGACGATGGCGACCTGGTTGACGAACTTCCCCTCGGCCACCCCGTCGATCTGGGCGGGGCTGAAGTCGCGGGTGAGCAACTCCTGGCGGGAGGCCTGGACGGCCACCACTAGCCGGGTAATCTTGTTGTCCGCCTCGATGACCTGCACACCGGCGACGGAGCCGCTCACCCCGGCGAGCCGCTTCCGCTCGGACTGGGCCAGCGTGATGTCCTGGGTCGCCTTAAACAGTTCGGTCTGAGTCAGGTGAAGGGACTCGCTCAGGAGCTTAATGGTGAACAGCACGTCGCCGGGGCGGACGGTGTCGCCGGGGAAGTGATGCACCTTGGAGACCACCCCGGTCGCCGGCGCGACCACGCCCCGGTCGCTCTGGCCGGGCCGATCGACTACCATCCCGGGGACCGGAATGGTCCTCCAGAACGTCTGGGCGGTCAGCCGCTTGGCGGTCAGCCCCAGGTTCTGCTGAGCCTGTTCGTTGACAATGACTTTGCTCACCGGTGTGTCGGGCTCGCCCGCCGCTTCGCCCGCCCCGGCGGGCTTGGCAGGTAGCAGAACTGACAGCCACTGGTCGCGTGTCGCATAGCCGGCCGCCCCGATGCCCGCCAGGACGACAACTGCGGCAACGGGTTTCAAAAATCGGACGGGTCTCATGGTTGATCTCTCCGGGGCCGGGCGGCCATTGATCTTCGATTGTCTCGACCGGGGATGCGCTCGGCCCGCCACCGCACCACGTGGTGTGACGGCCAGTGCCGCGCATGGATGACGACGGCCCAGCGCTCGGACGGCGCGGCGGCTTACCGTTAAGTCCAGATGGTTAAATGAGGAGCGCGGAGTGACGGACGTAGATCGGGCAGGCGTGGCCAGACGGGGGAAGTGAATGTGGCCAGGTTATCGCGTGCCAAGGCTGGTCAGACCAGGGAACGACGGAGAACAGATTCAGCCAGACGGCGGCCCACTGGGAAAAATCCCGGTATTCCACGTCGGCCGCGGAACGCGAATAGAGGCCGAAGTCAACGGTTGCGGTGAAGACGGCGGAGGAGTCGTGATCGGCCGGCGGGCTGATGGGATTCGAGACTTCAAATTCGTGGCCAGAGTCGTCATTCGTCATCGCATGTGTAAGGTGGTGTTCACCGGGGCTATGACTGTGGCCAGCGATGATTGGGCATAAATGGAAATGGGGGCGCGGATCGTTATGCTCGTGGTCTTCATGGGCGTGGCCAAGCGCTGCGGACTGCGTCAGCAAAAGCGTCGGCAACAGGAGTAGCGAAACGACCCGGCGATACATGCCACCCTCGGTCGGCATACCAAGCTCGATTAAATTAGAGATTCTCCTCAACAAGTCCAACTGGTTCCCGTACGCACGGATTCTCGGAGAGCCCGGCCAGAGCAGACGTAGGCGGGCGGCCAATCCATCATTACTTGACCTGCACGTGGAAGCCTGCCTTATTCAACGCCGCGACCAATGCGACCGGGTCAAAGTCTCCGGTTACAACGCAGGTTGATACTTTGGACTTCGCCGTGTCGCTAGCCACGCCCGGCACGTCCTTGATCGCTTCGCGGAACGACTTCACGCATCCGGGGCAGGAATTGTGGAAGCCGGAGACCGTGAGCGACTTGACCTTGCCGGCCTTGGCTCCCGCGTCGTCGCGAAAAGCGCAATCCGTGTTGTCCCCAATGTCCCCGTGGAAGCCGCCATTGGCCAATGCGTCCAGAGCACGCTGAGCGGTCTTCGCGTCGGCCGCGGTGAACCGAGCCGTGGTAGTTTTCTGGTCGCACGCCACTTCCGTGACGCCTTCGACCTTCTTGAGAATCGTTGCCACTTCTTTGGCGCAGCCCCCACAGCACATGTGAACTTTATTCAGCTCGACTTTCGTCTCGGCTGTCGCCGGGGCGACTTGAAGGAGCATCCCACATGCGCCGACCAACATGGAGAATCGCATCGTTCGACACCTCGAATAGGCCGTTGGTTGATCGCGGTGGCGATCCACCGATTTCGCCGAATCTTATCCGTACGTCAAAGTCGATCAAGCCCCGATCCAGCCGAATGCACTCGGCCGTCATTTTGACATCGGCTTGGCCGAAGCATGCGACCAAGGCGTTCACGGCGCAACCATCTGAGGCGTCGATCCAGGATCGCGTGTTAAGCCTTAATCAGAGGAAGCGTCACTCTGCACATTGATGTTGCGTTCGTCGGCAATGCAGAACTGAGCAGCAAGTCCCGGTTGCGGGTGCCCTGCGCTCGTTGTAATTCAGCATCGTCAAGGCTTGTCGTTCTTCGTTCGACAACCGGATCGGTCCGCGAAGCGCCGACCCTGGAGAATAGTCGGCACCTGCTTTGCGGCCCTCCGCGGATTGCTGTTCGGAAAACACCCCAATCGTCGCGCCGACTGTGCTGGAGAGCAATTGTCACTCGACCAATCCCCCAAGTGTGCACTGACTTCTGCAGCTATCGACCCAGTATGCGGCATGACCGTGGACCCGGCCCGCGCCGCGGGTTCGGCCGTTCAAGAAGGTCAGACCTACTTTTTTTGCAGCACGGGATGCCTGCAAAAGTTCCGGGCCGACCCGCAGAAGTTTACGGGAACCGGTCCCGCGGAACCGCCCCCGAAGTCCGGCGGGTCGATCTATACCTGCCCGATGCACCCGGAAGTGCGCCAGGACCGTCCCGGCACATGTCCAAAGTGCGGCATGGCCCTGGAACCGGTCGGCGGGGTCAGCCCGGTCACCAAGATGGAATACACTTGTCCGATGCATCCGCAGATCGTGCGCGATGCGCCGGGTAGTTGCCCAATCTGCGGAATGGCTTTAGAGCCGCGCACGGTGACGGTCGAGGAAGGTCCGAACCCCGAACTTTTGGACATGAGTCGCCGCTTTTGGGTCGGCGTCGCGCTCGGCCTGCCCGTCTTCCTCCTGGCAATGGGCGACATGCTGCCCGGCAAGCCGTTGCACCATCTGCTGAGCATGACGGCGATGAACTGGGTGCAACTGGCTCTCGCGACGCCAGTCGTGTTTTGGTGCGGCTGGCCGTTCTTCGAGCGGGCCTGGCTGTCGGTTCGCAACCTCAGTCCCAACATGTTCACACTGATCGCCCTCGGCGTCGGGGCGGCTTATCTGTACAGTCTGGCCGCGACCGTCGCCCCGGATCTTTTCCCGGAGGGCTTTCGCGGCCCCGGTGGCGCAGTAATGACGTACTTCGACACCGCCGTCGTGGTGGTTGTCCTGATTCTGCTCGGGCAGGTTTTGGAACTGAAGGCCCGCGGTCAAACCAGCGGGGCGATCAAGCGGCTGCTCGGGCTGGCCCCGAAGACGGCCCGCCGGGTCAAGGCCGACGGGACCGAAGAGGACGCGCCGCTCGGCGAAGTCAGAGTCGGCGACTTGTTGCGCGTCCGGCCCGGCGAAAAGGTTCCGGCCGACGGGGTCGTCATGGAAGGCCGCAGCACGGCGGACGAGTCGATGATCTCGGGCGAGCCGATGCCCGCCGAAAAGGAGCCCGGTAGCAAGGTCGTCGCCGCCACGATTAATGGAACCGGTAGCTTGCTCGTCAAAGCGGAAAAGGTCGGCGCCGACACATTGCTCGCTCAGATCGTGCGCATGGTCGGCGAGGCACAGCGGAGCCGCGCCCCCATCGAGCGGGTCGTCGATCGGGTCTCGGGCTATTTCGTCCCGGCAGTCGTCCTCGTCAGCCTCGTGACATTTGCCGTCTGGAGCATTTGGGGGTCGGAGCCGAAGCTAGCCCACGCCCTTGTGAACGCCGTGGCCGTACTGATTATCGCCTGCCCGTGTGCCCTTGGGTTGGCCACGCCGATGGCGATCATGGTCGGCGTCGGCCGCGGGGCGGAGAACGGCATCCTCATCAAGAACGCCGAGGCGCTGGAAGTGTTGCAGCGGGCCGACACGCTCGTGGTGGACAAGACCGGCACGCTCACCGAGGGAAAGCCCCGTCTCGCCGCGGTCGAACCCGCCAATGGCTTCACGGCGGACGATATTCTGCGGCTCGCGGCCGGCCTGGAGCGCGGCAGCGAACACCCGCTGGCTGCCGCCATCATCAAAGGAGCTGAAGAAAAGCACCTGTCCATTCCCACCGCGCAGAACTTCCTGTCCGTCACCGGTAAAGGCGTGACCGGAACCGTTGAGGGCCGCAAGTTGGCCTTTGGCAACGCGGCCCTGATGGGCGATCACGGGGCCGACATCGCGAGCATGCAGGCTCGCATTGAAGAGCTTCGGGGCGAAGGGCAAACGGTGATGCTCTTGGAAATCGACGGCCGCTATGCCGGGCTGATCGGCGTCGCCGACCGGATCAAGGACACGACCCCGGAAGCCATTCGTCTGCTCCACGAGGACGGGTTGCGGATCATCATGCTGACCGGCGACAGCCGGCGCACGGCCGAGGCGGTGGCCCGGAAGCTGGGAATCGATGAAGTGCTGGCCGAGGTGCTGCCGGGCCAGAAGAGCGAAGCAATCAAGAAGCTCCAGGCCGAGGGCCGGGTCGTGGCGATGGCCGGGGACGGGATCAACGACGCTCCCGCCCTGGCCCAGGCCCAAATCGGCATCGCGATGGGGTCGGGCACGGACGTGGCGATGGAGAGCGCCGGCGTCACGCTGGTCAAGGGCGACCTGCGGGCCATCGCCCGCGCCCGCCGGCTGAGCAGGGCAACGATGGGGAACATCCGGCAGAACCTGTTCCTCGCATTCGTCTACAACCTGGCCAGCGTGCCGGTCGCCGCCGGCGTGCTGTACCCGTTCTTTGGCATTCTGATCAACCCGATCTGGGCCAGCGTCGCGATGAGCTTGAGTTCTCTCTCGGTCGTCGGCAACGCCCTGCGGCTGCGGCAAGCGAAACTGTACTTGTTTAGCGCCCCTGGACGCCGGGTGGGGAAATCCGCATAACGCTTGCAGCTGACACGGTTGTCCGTCGCGAGGGAGCGCGTGATTGGG
>JANLUE010000997.1:0-1855 GCA_031363325.1 Gemmataceae bacterium | reverse complement strand
AATCTGCCGACCGGGCCGACCGTAGTCACGCGCGCCGACTGGGCGCGCGGCTATGCCGAAACCCTCACGATGAGTGCGACCCCGACCGTTACCAGCGGTCGGCCAACCGGCAAAGAATCAATCTCCGGCGTGCTCACCCTGTCGCGCGACCAGGTCAGCATCGGCGGCCAATTGACGGCTTCCGACGACTACTTCTACCTGACTGGCTTGACGTATTCGACGTCCTCATCGCTCGGCACGTCGGGCACGAATTTCAATCGCACCGACTTCGGTTACAACACGCGCGGATTCCAGGATCGCGCCGTCTCGCCGACCGGCACGATCTATCGCGTCGTGTACGATGGCCTCGCACGCACGGTTAGCGAATGGGTCGGCACCGACGACACGCCGACTTCGGGGTCGTGGTCGCCGAGCAACACGGCGGGCACGAATCTCACGAAGACGCTGGAAAACCAGTTCGATTCGAACGGCGTTGGCGACGACAACCTCACGAAGCAAAGCCAGTTCCCCGGCGGCGGGTCGCCGGACCGGGTGTCGAACTTCTACTACGACTGGCGCAACCGACTCGTCGCGATCAAGGATGGCGTCGAGACGACGGAATCGACCTCGGTCAATCGGCCGATCACTTACCTCGACCTCGACAACCTCGACGAGGTGACCAAGGTTCGGCTCTATGACGGCGACACGGTCTCGATCACGACGACCAGCGGCGTCCCGGTCGCGCCCTCGTCTTCGCTGTTGCGAGCGCAATCGAACTACTCGTACGACGAGCGCCAGCAACTTTACAAGTGCGAAGAATTCTCGGTGAACCCCAGCACCGGCTCGGTCTCCTCGACCGCGCTAACGACACTTTCGTGGTACAACTCGCGGGGTTTGACACTCAAGGAATCGATGCCGGGCGGGCTGGTGTGGAAGGCCGCGTATGACGGCGTGGGCCGTGCGACGGCCGAGTATTTGTCCGACGGCGGCGGGGACTCGGCGTACGGCGACGCGGACGATGTGACGGGCGACACGGTCCTGTCGCAATCCGAATACGACTTCGATGCGAATGGAAACGTCATCCGCACGACGAGCCGCGAGCGCTTCCACGACGCGAGCGGAACGGGTGCGCTCGGCACACCATCGACCGGCGTGGCCGCTCGCGTTTCGTACACTGGTTCGTATTTTGATGCGATCGATCGCCCGACGGCCGATGTCGATGTGGGAACGAATGGCGGGTCGAGCTGGACCCGGCCGTCGACGGTGCCTAGCCGAAGCGACACAGTGCTGGTCGCGGACTACGGCTACAATGCGTCCGGCTGGCTCGAGACGGTGACCGACCCGCGCGGGGTTGTTGGCAAGACGTATTTCGATCACGCGGGCCGGGTCACGAAGGAGATTGAAAACTATGTCGATGGTACCGTCTCGGATACGGACGACAAGACGGTCCAGTACGCCTACAACGGCATCGACGCGCCGACTTCCCTAACCGTGTCGCTGACGGGTGGAGGCAGCCAGACGACGGCCTGGGTCTACGGTGTCACGACCGGCGGCGGCAGCGCCTACAACTCAAACGACGCGATTTCGGGCGTGCAATTCCCCGACCCCAGCACGGGAAGCGCGAGCAGTTCGTACGCCTATTCGTTCAAGGTCAACGCCCTCGGCGAACAAACGTCGGCCACCGACCGCAACGGCTCGGTGCATGGATTCACGTACGACGCGCTGGGTCGCCTAACGATCGACGCGGTGACCACACTCGGCTCGGGGGTGGATGGTTCGATCCGGCGCGTCGAAGTCGGATTCGACGGCCAGGGCAACCCGAACCTGTTCACGACGTACAACGCGTCGAGCGGCGGGTCGATCGTCAACCAGGTTC
>JANLUE010001303.1:0-1785 GCA_031363325.1 Gemmataceae bacterium | reverse complement strand
AGTCGGCCGAATGTGTCGGATGGGCCGCCGAGGCACGCGGCACAACTCGCGTCACCGATTTTCGCACCCGAGTTCAGGAAGATTTGCTCGAGCGTTTGCCCTGAGATCATTTCGGACTTGAGCCCACGCGCGATCTCCGTGGTGGCCGGGACGATGAACGTATCGATCTTCACTTCCTTGCCGCGCAGGATCTTGGCCGCCGCCCGGAAGTCGGTCATCTTGCCGCCGGTACACGAACCGATGTAGGCCCGGTCGAGCTTCGTGCCCTTCACCTGCGAAACATTCGCTTTGTTGTCCGGACTATGCGGTTTGGCGATCACCGGCTCCATCTTCGTGACATCGTAAACCTTCTCGAAGTCGAACTTCGCACCGACATCGGACTTCAGGACCGTGTACGGCTTGCTGCCCGTCTTCTTGCCGCGGGCGTTCACGTAGTCGAGCGTCACCTGGTCGGGCGCGATGCAGCCGTTCTTGCCCCCGGCCTCGATCGCCATGTTGCAGAGCGTCATCCGCTCCTCGATGTTGAGCGCGAACACCCCGTCGCCATCAAACTCCATCGCCCGGTACGTCGCCCCATCGACGCCGATGTCCCCGATCACCGCGAGGATCAAATCTTTCGCCATCAGATAGGGAGGCAGGTTGCCGTGAAAGACGAACCGCATCGTCGGCGGGACCTTGAGCCACAGTTTACCCGTGCCCAAGACGAAGCCGGCGTCCGTATTGCCGATCCCGGTCGCGAACTCGCCGAACGCCCCGGCCGTGCAAGTGTGGCTGTCGGTCCCCAGCAAGACTTCGCCGGGCCGCGTGTGGCCTTCTTCCGGCAGCGCGATGTGACAGACGCCCTTATAGCGATCCGTGCCGACATCGTAATAATACGGCAGATCCTGCTCTTTCGCGAACTCGCGGAGGACATCGACGTTTCGATTCGCCATCGCGTCTTTGGTGAAAATGTAATGGTCGGGGATGACCACCAGCTTTTCGCGATCCCAAACCTTGGCGGCCTGGCCGAAGTGCTTCTTGAAGACGCCGATCGTGCCCGGCCCGCAGACATCGTGGGTCATGAGGACATCGACGTTGACCCAGATGTTGTCGCCCGGTGCCACGGCCTCGCGTTCGCCCACGGCGGCACGGGCCAGGATTTTCTCGGTCAGCGTCTGCGCGGCCATGAGTCGGCGTCCGGGTTCGATGTACTCGGGCTACGACCATTTTACGGGACCGGCCCGATTCCAACCACACGAGGGGAAATCAAGCGGACGGGGACGATCCGATGTGATCTTCGATGCCGGCTCGCCGATCGGCGCGAAGTCAGTGTTTCCGAACGACGAGTAGCGGTTTCAACTCGAGCGGGTCGACGGGCTTCACGAAGTGATGGTCGAACCCGGCTTCCAGGCTCAATCGTCGATCGACGTCGCGGCCAAAGCCGCTCAGTGCGATCAACGTGACGGACTTCAACGCCGGGTCGGCGCGAAGGGCTCGTGCCAGGTCGAGCCGTGTATGCCCGGCAAGCCGACGTCGAGGATGGCCACATCGAATCGCCAGTCGCGAGCCTTCGCGAGTGCGGAAGCGCCGCCGTAGGCGACGGACGCCAAGTGGCCCCAGATGCCGAGCAACATGGCCAACGAATCGGCGGCGTCCCGATTGTCATCGACGACCAGAACACGCGCGGGCATCGCGCCGGTTTCGGTTGACATTTCTTGGACCTGAATCGCGCGAGTCAGCGCGGCACGCGAGTTGCAACCATGGGTGCCGAGAGGATTCTAAACCCGAATCACGTGGAGAACCCGA
>JANLUE010001301.1:0-7794 GCA_031363325.1 Gemmataceae bacterium | reverse complement strand
TCGGGTTCTCCACGTGATTCGGGTTTAGTGTAGGCGCGTGCCGTGAACTGGCATTTACCGTTAAGTCCTCGGCCTTGACATTCACCGCGACGGCGACCGATCCGGACATATTGAACGGCCTCGGCAACACGTTGACCTATTCGCTCGTCGGCGGGCCGGCCGGGGCCGTCATCGACCCGGACTCCGGGGCGTTCACCTGGACGCCGGGGCCGGCACGCTCCTGGGCGGATTCACAATTAGTGTTCGCGTCGCGGATGACGGAACACCCTCTCGAAGCGACTCGCATTCGATCACGGTCACGGTCGTCGCGGCCGGCCTGGTGGGCGGCGACCTCGTGGCGGCCGGGACATCGGGGAATGACACGATTATCGTCGCTCTGGCATCGGAACCGGCGAAATTGGCGGTAACGATCAATGGTCTGTTCGTCGGCGACTTCCCGTCGGCGGCAATCACCGGGCGGGTCATTCTGCGCGGGTTCGGTGGGGCCGATCGATTGACGATCGGCCGTGGCGTGTCGTTCGGGTCTGACCTGATCGGCGGGGACGGGAACGACACGCTCGCGGCCGGGGTCGGAAACGATTTACTCGACGGCGGGGCCGGAAACGACTTGTTGACGGGCGGCGCGGGCGACGACCGTTTTCGGTTCGCGGACGGCTGGGGGTCGGATCGAATTATCGAGGCGACGCGCGGCGGGTCGGATCGAGTCGATTTCTCGGCGGCGACGCGGGGCGTTCTATTCCGGCGGGGTACGACCATCACGGCACGGGAAGGAACGAATCGCCTGACCGCACCAGCAATCGAATCGCTGATCGGCGGGAGTGGAGGCGACACCCTGGTCGGCGGGGCGAGCAACGCATGGGCGATCTCCGGATCGAACGCGGGCACCCTACAGGGAACGTTTGCGTTTAATGGAATCGAAAACCTGACCGGCGGAATCGGTGCGGACACCTTTACGCTCGCGAACGGGGCCGGAGTGGCGGGCCGGCTCGACGGCGCGGCCGGCGCGAACACGCTATCCTTCGCCGCGTTCGCAACCCCGGTGCGAATCGACCTCGACACGCGAACGGCCTCAAACGTCGGGGCGTTTTAATGCGGTAATTACCGCAGATCATTTATGCTCAACTTGGAATCGTGGAGCAATGAACCGCCGATCATCCAACACCGCCTCGCCGTCCCACCGATAGCCGCACAAGAACCCATCCTTGGCCACGCTGTAATCGATGCAAGCCACGTTCGGGGCCAAGCGCGTCGGCCGGGCCGGGATGAGCCAGTAATGGCCCAGGAACACGGGCCTCTCCGTCGGTGCGTACGGCCGAACGTCGGCCAAGATCTCGGGCGATAGTGCGAGGTCGGAGTCGATTCGTTCTGACTGAAGGGCATAGGTCGCATTCGTTTGGCCGTCCGCCGGCAAGTACCATCTGGTACGGGCTTCGGCACGCGGTTCACCGTCACGATCCGGAAAAGTGACGCCGGCAGGCAGGGGCATCTCCTTGCCCTTCAGCACGATCTCCACGGCCCGATGCAAAGGATCGTCTTTCCGCGACGCGCGATGAAGAAACGAGTCGGTCAACCCGCCGTGTTGGGCGAGTGCACTGCCGATCCGTCCAATCGACGGCGGGTCCCAACAAGCATGGACGGCTCGAAGCCCTTCCAGTTCGAGCCAAAGTGGGAGCGTTCGGAACCAATTGAGGTAGCTCGGCCAGTCGGCGACTGAAACCTGGGCCAGCGTCCGCTGGTGCTGGCGGATGTTCTTCGGCGAACGAGACCGAAGGTGGCTACCAGGCCGATCGGGATCCTCCGTCGCAAACGCCAATGCATTCCACTCGTGGTTGCCCATCACAGCGAGGGCGGTCCCGGCTTCGACCATCGACCGAGCGATCGCCAGGACTCCCGGAATGTCCGGCCCGCGGTCGATGAAATCGCCGAGGAAGATTACCTTGCGATCCGGGTGCCGATAGACGCCGGCAGTTTCCCGGTAGCCCATCACGCCGAGCAGTTGCCGCAATTCAGCGGCGTGGCCGTGGATGTCGCCAATGAGGTCATACATGGGCAGTCCAATTTAGGTACTGGTGGGGTTGCGGCCCTTTCGGGGCGAAGGCGCGGGCCGAGGTTTCTGACCAGGGACGGATTGCGTCGCCATTCGCTCAATGAGGGCCGCCGTCTTGGCGATCAGGTCGAGGGACACTCCTTCCGGAATGTCGCCGCCATGCAAGTGTCGGGAGACGTAGTTTGGGCTCGAGCCGTTCTTCATTGCCGAGAAGCCCGTGGACGGCCTCCCGTTCGTCCGAATAGTCGTTGTCGTTCGGGTTAAAGAGAGCCGGCAAAGCACCCCATCCAGCGTACGTCGAGAGAATCGCTTGTTCTTCCGGCGTGGCCGAAGCCATGCCGGCCGGCACGTACGGCACCTGGCCGGCCGGGATGAAGCACTTCGTCTGGGTGAAGGGCGAGACGATCGTGCAGTTCCACGGCGACGGGCCCTGGAGCATCAGCTATGTGAACGCGACAGACGACCCACGCGCGAAGAAGTAGCCAATCGAGAGACATCCCGTTCGCGTCGAATAGCAATGTGTTGGAAAACGCTCAATTCAACTTGATTGGCTTGCTCGAACCGTTATGGAGTCACGGCAGTCGCTCGATGCGACGCACCGATCAGCACGAACACGGGAACCAGGATCGGTAATCGAAATCGTTCGATGCCGTTGCTCACGGTCCCGGCCGAGAAGAGAAATACAGTCGCGGCACACACGAGGAACAACATCCATTGTCGGCGGCGCACAACTTTGATCGCTTGTATCAATGCCCAGCACAGGATGAAACTGTTGGCGGCGGTCCAGCCCAATGCGAGGAACGTTTGGGGCCCGAAGACAGTCTCGCCAGGTTCGTTCAGAAGGAAAACGGCCACCAGACCCGAGGGGCGGTACTCGATGCCGAGTGGACGGAGCGCGTCGCCAAGCGAGTGGCCCGTCCACAGTTTGAACTGTGATTTGGCCAGTACTTTGGCGGCATTCTTCGGGTCGGCGGCAATCTCCTCCCGCGCCATTTGGCCGGCGAGCGCATAACAGTCCTCGCTCGGCCGGGCCCGTTGCCGAAGCAACTCGGTTCGGACCGGGACCGAGGCCGGCCACGTTTGGTTCCCATCTTCGCCGCGTTGCTCGGCCCGGACGAAATGGGCGAAATAGTAGTACATCGTCAAATCGCCGACAACGCAAAGGCGAAAGCCGTCGCCGCGGGCCGCGTTTCGAGCCGACCACGCCACGGTCGGCGCGGCGGCAATGAGGCAAACGGCCCCAGTCGTCAGCCAACGACGTTCCGATCGGCCGAGCGCCAGTATCGCGACCGGGACGACGAGAAAGATACCGAACGGGCGGATCAGGGCCGATAGCCCGGCGATCAAAGCCGCGATGAAGAACGCTCGTCTCGTCCGAGCTCGGATGGCCAGAAGGAAGGTCAGCGCGACCGCGAACGAGAAAAGTCCTTCCGACATCACGGTCGCATCAAAGGCGACGAGGCCTGGATGTAGGGCCCATAACAGGCCGGCGGTTCGCGCTCCGCGCCGCGAGCCGCCGAAGGCGAACGCGGCCGAAGCCACCAGGCACGCCGTTAAGCAGCCCAACAAAGCTTGCGCGATCACGACGGCCGACGGGGAGTTCCAAACCGTCCGACAGACGGCCACGAACAGCGGATAGCCGGGGGTCCGCATCCCTTCCGGTATGAGGCCGTTGGTGTCGCGAGCCGAAGCCGTTCCGTTTTCCTCGCGAACGGCCCGGAAGCCATTCCACGGTTGTTCCTCCTCAGGCAGTCCGAGGGTCCGATGACTGCGGAGGCTCTCGGCGAGCATCCAGTAGCGATTCGAGTCGCCCTGGATCGCTCGGGTCGGGTCGGTCAGGATTCCCACCGCGAATGGCGTCCGGATCGCGAGTGCGATGAGAAAGATGAACAGGAGCGTCCGATGTGGTATGCCGATGGGGGACACGCTTGGCTCCGGCCACGTCGGGGCAATGTACTTGCGTTAGGAGGCCAGATCGGCTGGATTTCCAGTCAAATATTTTAGGAGCGAATCGCAATGTCGCCGGGTTCGCAGATAAACGTCCTCCATGAAGATGTGCATGAACTCGCCATTCCGCCCCACACTATAGAGACCTTGGATTCCAGTCCCCATCTCGAACTTTTGTCGGTCGGCTTCGTATTCCCGGGCGTAAACGGGATAGGCGATCGGCGTCCGCAGTACACGGCAGCCAAGGTATCGCCGGCGGGCGTTGGGAACGATCTCGGCGAGATGCTCCAAGCACCAATCGCCGAGTTCGTCGTCTGGCTTCGACCACACCTCGTCTCCGACCGAACAGCCGATGTCCACCGTAACGAGCGTTTTGCCGGGCGGGGCCAACCAAGGCATCGACAACGGAGTTTCGGTCAGTCGGAAAAACGGGTAACTCGCTTCGGGCGTCCAGAGGACGACGTCGGGCAACAGGCCCCGTCCCTCGAATCGCATGTTCACGAACACCATCGGCCGGTAGCGGAACTTGTCCAAGGGCTTTAGCGTATCCGTCCCGCGGACCAGCTTTGACAAGGCATGGACCGGGGCGGTACTCATCACGGCCGAGACGGCGATATCGTTCCCGCCGGCCCGCACTCCGACGACCCGGCCGGCCTCGACTTGGATTGCTTCAACCGGAGTTTCGAGTGAAATCGCGTCCCCGAGCCCCTCGGCCAGTTTCTCGCACAGCAGTCCGAGCCCGCCTTCCGGATAAACGAGCCAGACGCCGAAGCCGTGCGGGGCCTCCCGACTGTAGCCAATGGAAAGCGTCTTTCCCGTTAGGCGACGACCGATCGTAAGCCACAGAGTTTGGGCGATACTTCCCGGAAGACTCGCGCCGACTGCCGGCGCGAGGTCATTCGCCGGTAGGCCGGACCAGGCTTCCAGGAGTGGGAGAGCGACTTCCGTCGCCAGGGCGGCTCCGTACTTCTGCGTGAACCATTCCGCTGCCGACGTTGCCGGACTGCGACGAAACGCCAGCCGCTGACGGAAGGCACTCGCGACGTATCGGGGTTGTCGGAGGAGGCCAAACGGATACCCCCGATACCGGCCCCGAAGGCGGACCGCCTCACCGTACCGAGGCACGTTCCGACAACGGTCGGCAATTCCGACCGCGTTGGCCAGTCGATTGGTGACAAAGTGTGCTCCGAAGTCGTACGAGAACCCATCCGGGTCGTGAAACGACCGAGCGAGGCCGGCCAGCCGTGGGCCGGCCTCGAACAAGCGGACCGGAACCCCTTTCGTTCGAAGATGCCTTGCGGCTGTAAGGCCGGCGATGCCGCCGCCGAGAATTGCAACCGGGAGTCGAGGAGACGATGGCATGGGTCAGGTTGTCCGTGCGCGAATCCGGTTTCACGTGGATCGGATTACTGGGGTCGAAGGCGTGCGCACAGCAGTGCCCCCCGTCCGAACGGTTGAAAAACCCGATCGAGGAGAGTGAATGCGGCGAGGGCGACGGGTGATTTCAAGCGGAATCGCTCGTACACGAACTTGGGCGCGCCCCGATCCTGGAGCCAATTGCGGATCGAATAGACCCAGTTCACGGGGCTGACAATGGTCGTGACCGACTCGACCTCGAGACCGGCTTTCGCCGCCAATTTCCCGATCGTGTCTCGGTCGAACAAGGTCCAGTGCCTGGGGAAGTGGTAGCCGCCCCAATGCCGGCGACGGAAGAGCCGAAAGTCGAACGACCGAACGTTGTCGGTCACCACAACGAGCGTGCCCGAAGGCTTGAGCAAACGACGAATGGCTTCGAGGGCCCGCGTCGGGTCGGCCAAATGTTCGATCGTCTGGATCAGCAAGACCAAGTCGTAGCTTTGCTCGGGCAGATGGAGTTCTGCCAACCGGCCGTGAGAGACGTTGAGGCCGGACGACCTGGCGGCCTCGACCGCGCGCTCGGATGCGTCCAATCCTTCGAGCACCCAGCCCCGCGGGCCGAAGTCGCGAAGGATTTGGAGATGGAATCCGTCCCCGCAGCCGACATCGAGTACACGCGCCTCGGCCGGCGACCCCCGGGCGTAGTCAAGGAGCCGACGCGCCTCGAGCCAGCGCCGGACCCGATACACGAAGCCGAAATGGGCCGGGGAGAAATCGAACGCATGGTACGTCGATGGGTAGATCCGAGAAAGCTCGTCGTCGTGGGGCCGAGGGTTCAGATAGATGACGCGACACTGCCGACATCGGACGGCGAAAAAAGTGTCCGGGCACGTGCCGTACTCGAAGTCCAAACCCTGACCAACCGGGTCGGCGACATCGAGGTCACAGATGCAGCACCGGGCCGCAACGAGTCGCATCGGCGTGGGGGCTTCGGAGGCAGGTGAGTCCGGAACCATAACCCGGTATCGAACACGGCGTGCGAGGGACTGGCAGGGGGCTTCAATCAGATCGTAGAACAAGGCCGCACCGGCCAAGCTCAAAACGGCGGCGAGGACGATCAAAGGGACAGCGACCCAGTCGCCGAACTCGGCCACGTACCGAAAGCCGGTCAGGACTCGCATGCCGATCACCGCATGGATCAGGTAGACACTGTACGCACGCTTGCCGACGAAACGAAGAACGGCGAATGCCGGGCCTCGTGGGAACTTGGCCCCGCTGGCCAGAGCGTAAAGGAGGCCGGCCGCGATGAGCGCGGCGGTCAGGCGTGACTGTTGAAACCCGATCGCCGCCGCAGCCATTCCGACGAGGGCCGCGCGGAACTCCCAACGATAGAGTCCCAGGCACCGGCATCCGTAGAGCAGGATGCCGAAGGCGATGTAGAAGGAGACTTTGGGCACCTGCCAGTCGATCGACCCAACGCCAAGAAAAACGGACCCCGATACCGCGAAGACGATCAAAGCGATCGGCCCCAAGTGGGCGACGGCTCGCCCATACGCGGTCACGGGATCACCGGGCGCGGCCCATCGAGCGATCGCGAGGGCCACGAGCCACAATAGGTAGAACTGCTCCAGCGTCGCCATCGACCAGTAGCCAACGGCCGGCTCCGGGATTCCGAAGTACTCGTTGACCAGAAGGAGTTGCGTGAGTATCGCGGTGAGGTCGGGGCGGTCGTGTCCACCGCCGAAGACCAAATGAGCAACCCACCGGTCGGCGGCGGCCAAGAGAATCGCGGCACCAAACGGGAGAAGAAGTCGGTAAGCTCGTCGACGGAAATAGGCCCCGAACCGGACGGCCTCTCCGGGGACCGGGCGGAGCATGTGCGCCATCATGAACCCAGCGAGAACAAGGAAGCTTTCGACGCCGAGTCGGACGTGAAAGAAAATGTCAGCCGGATCCGGCCCGGTCAGTCGCAACAAAGCGGCGTGTGCCTCCGAGAGCCAGCAAAAATGCAGCGCCATGAGCCAGAGGCAGACCAACCCTCGGAACGGGTCGAGGTCGAATTCGCTTGGCGTGGGATTCGACGTTGTCTCCATCACTTCGGCCCCTGCTCGGGGCCGTCTCCTTTGGCATGATCGGGCACGCCCGCGTGGCGGTCCCCGGCCGGCTCGGCGAGCCAAGCATCGTTCCAGGCCAGCGCGGAGCCGTTCGGATCCGCCGATTCCGAAGCGTAGACGTGCCTTCCGAACAGCTTGAAGGCCGCCGGCGTGACGATCTGATCCAGCAATGTCGAAGTGATCAGTCCACCGATCACAACGATGGCCAAAGGGTGGAGAATTTCCTTTCCGGTCTGGCCGGCACCGAGGGCGAGCGGGATCAAGCCGATGATCGCCGTGAGCGCGGTCATAAAAACTGGGGCCAGGCGCTCAAGCGTCCCCCGGACGATC
>JANLUE010000872.1:0-5352 GCA_031363325.1 Gemmataceae bacterium | reverse complement strand
GCGGCCCGGGTCGCCCGTTTTTGGGCTGGCTTGTAATCTTGTGGGTCGTCGCGGCTAACAAATCCAATAACTCATTCGCCTTCCTCAACCCCCGCCAACGGCGCACGGCCCATCACCGAATATTCCGGCCCGTCGCGACGCATGTCGCTTTGCATAATCAACACTTCTTCGACGTTCGACGTGCCGCCGGGCCACTCGGCGTAGCGGTCCAGGATCGTGCCCCAGGCTTCAGCGTCGCCATCGGCGGTCAATCGGCCAAGTGTCAGGTGGGGCGTGTATTCGCGATCCTCGCGGCGATAGCAACCGAGTTCGAGCAGCCCCTCCTCCAGGTCCGCGTGCAGGGCCCGGAGCGGGTCGAGGCCATCGGCGATGCCGGCCCACAGAGTCTTGGGCCGACGGCCGTTCGGGAACCCGCCGAGGCCTTGCACATCGAAGTGAAATGGTTGATGGCCTCGACATCGTTTGCGAACGTCGCGACAAATCTTGACCGTCTCCAGTTGGTCGACTTCGCCGAGAAAGTGCAAGGTTAGGTGAAAATTGGCGGTCGGCGTCCAGCGCACGCCGCCGGCCACGTTGCCGAGCTTCTCCTGCAGCGCCGTCAAGCGATGCTTGACGCTGCCGGCCAGATCGACTGCGAGGAACGTGCGAATCCGTGCCATGTTGTCTCCGTTAGGCGGCCGCGAGTGCCTGGTCCCAGGACGCTTTCGTTCCGTGATGAAGTCTCGCCCCGATCTGGGTGATGACCTTCATGGCCAGGAAGTTCGCGGCTTTCGCCGCTCGGGCCGGCGGCACCCCGTGCGTGATGCCGTACAGGAACGCGCCCGCGAACATGTCGCCGGCCCCGGTCAGGTCGCGCGGCTCGCACGGGTAAGCCGGCACATGCGCTTCAACGCCATCGAACCGGACGAATGAGCCGTTCGGCCCATCGGTCACGACGACCGACGGGACGATTGCTTTAAGCTTCTCGAACGCCTCGCTCGCGGAGCCAGCACCAGCCACACCCATCGCTTCGGTCGCGTTGCAGAACAACAGATCAGTTTGTGCGAGGGCCGCGTGGAACGGCTCCGCGAAGACAGCCGGCACGAACGCGTCCGAACAAGTGACGGCGACTTTCACGCCATTCGCCTTGGCGATCTTGAGGGCCTCGCGAATCGCCCCCTGACCGGTGTCCGGGTTCGCGAACACGTAACCTTCGACGAACAACCATTCCGAGTTCATGATGCGTTCGGCTTCGACATGTTGGGCCGACAGATGGCTCGATACGGCCAGGCACGTCCGCATCGTCCGTTCGGCATCGGGCGTGATGAAACAGGCACAGGTTCCCGTCGTCGCTCCGACGACGACCGGAGCGCCCATCTCAATTCCAAGTTGCGTGAATTCGTCTTGATAGTGCAGGCCGTATCGGTCATCGCCGACGCAGCCGATGAACGCGCCCCGCCCGCCGAGTTGCGACATCGCAATGACTGAGTTGGCGACCGACCCGCCGCTCACGAGCCGCGGGTCGCGGGCGTGCAGTCGTTCGAGCAGGCCGCGTTGCTCGTCCGCCTCGACGAGGCGCATGGTCCCGCGTTCGAAGCCGAGCGTCGCGAAGTCGGCCTCGCCGATCTCGACGAAGATATCCACGATGGCGTTGCCAAGTCCGCAGACGTCGAATTCTTTCATGAGGGGCTCAGGGGACGATTAACGGAGGATGGAGAATCTGATCTTCAAATTCGCGAGGAAACATCACGGCCGCAATATAAGACAGAGTCGCACCGAGGATCTTGACATCGAGGTCCGGTCGAACAAGGAAGATTCCCGGCATATGGCGACCTTGCGCAACGCGAACGGAAATGTGAAGCGGCATCGAAGTTCGATTGTTAGTGACCAGAATCACATTTTGTGTTTCGCACCAATGCAAAATGTCCGGATCGAGAGTTCCCGTTGGCGGAGCGGAGCCGTCATTGATTCGCCAAACTTGTAATTCCGGATGGGCCCGCACAACTGCGGCCGGCCACCACGTCGGCAAATGTTCGTCGAGTAAGTACCCGCTCATACGACGGCCCGCTTAGAAGCCGCGTAGATTCGAATGCGTTCCCGGAGGTCATTCAATCGATCGGCGTTTTCCCGTTCCCACTTCTCCTTCGAGGTCCGACAATATTCCAAATAGTTCTCGAGCATCGCGTCCATCGCCGGCCGGTGCGTGTGATAGTACAGCAAACAGGCCAGGACCTTCGGCATGTCAAGCGATTCGAAGCGCTCGAGAAGGAGCGCGGGCGTGTCTCGACCATTCTTCAAGTATTCGAACAACACATCGTGCAGGTAGATGCGATGTCCCGCGAGTCGAATCTCGCCGAATTGTTCGTAGTCGGCGAAGTCAAAATAGTCTTCGAGTCGCATGCCTCTCTCCTTCCCAGCATTCTACACACTCGCCCTCATATCCACCGCCCCACCGCGTCGCGAAAGAAGTCACGCAAGAGTCCCGGCGGTTCCTGATCCGGCTTCCGGCGCAGGCGCGAATGGAGTTTCCAGCCGAGCAGGCCCGCGATGAAGGCGACGTCGGCGAGGAACGCGTACGTTCGGCCGTGGTTCTTGCGGTAGTAGCGCGAGCGCGAGTCGAACCAATATTGTGGCCGACGCCGCGTCGTGCGATTCGCCCCCGTCACGCCCGTCGATTGGCCTTCGAGGTGAACGACGCGGCTCGCCGGTTCGTGCCAGACCCGCCAGCCCGCCCGGAGGGCGCGCAAGCACCAGTCCGTTTCCTCGAAGTACAAAAAATACTCCTCGTCCATCGGGCCGATTGTTTCGATCGCGTCACGGCGAATCATCAGGCTCGCGCCGTTCACCCAATCGGTATCGTGCGATTCAATCGTCGGAGGTGTCGGAATGCGAAATCGTTCCAGGAGTCCGGACACGAGCCCGAGTCGGACGGCGATCTCGAATTCGCCCAGAAACGTCGGGAATCGAAACGCGGCCGTTTGTGGAGTGCCGTCCGGGCCTTCGAGGCCGCCACCCACGATCCCAACTTCCGGCCGACGTTCGAGGACGTCAATCAATGGCTTCGCCGCGCCGGGGCGAACGATCGTGTCCGGGTTAAGTAACCAGAAATAGTCGGGTGGAGTTGGTCCAGCGAGGAGATGCCGGATCGCCGCGTTGTTTCCGTACGCGAAGCCACCGTTGCGGTCGAGCGACAGCAATTCGACCGAGGACCAGCCTTCGCGAGCGATCGCCGACCGAAGGACGGCCACGGAATCGTCGGGCGAGGCGTTGTCCGCGACGACAACCCGGAGCCCCTCGCTCTCGAGCGAGTGTAACAGGTCCACCACGAGGCCGGCCGACCGATAGTTCACGATCACAACGGCCGTCGACGACATGGTCACCCCGCGTGCTGAGCAATCAGAATACGGTTTCCTTCGTCGATTCGCCGCGCTCGCACGTTGAACCGGTAACCATCGAGGGCCCCGAATGTCGGACGTTGGGGACGAGCCCGACCTGATTCGCCGCTGGCAAGACGGCGACATGGACGCGTTCGCGGCCATCGTCCGGCGCTGGCAACGCCCGATCGCCCGGTTCTTGGCCCGTTTCCTCGGCTCGGAGGCCGCCATCGCGGACCTGACTCAGGACGTGTTCGTGCGAGCCCATCGGGCGATTGGCCGCTATCGCGAGGGGGGCACGTTTTCGACCTGGCTCTACCAGATCGCCGTCAACCTGGCCCGCGATGCCGCCCGGCGAACGAAGCACGCCCCGGTGCCGCTGGCCCAGCCGGACGAAGTGGCGGCGAACGGCCCATCGATCGAATCGATCTGGGAAGGTCGCGAGCGGGCCGAAGCGGTCGCCATCGTGCTGGCCGAGTTGCCGGGCCCGCTTCGCGAAGTCCTGGTGCTTCGCCACTACGAGGGGGTCAACTTCGAGCAGATGAGTCGCATGCTCGGCGTGCCGGCCAGCACGCTCAAGTCCCGCTTCGCGGTGGCACTTGCAAGAGCCCGCGATCAACTGACGGCCCTCGGCTACGGAGAAGACCAATGAACTGCGATCGGGCCCGGCCACTGTTACCGCTGTTCGTTTATGGCGACCTCTCGGCCGACGAATCCGCCGCGGTCGCGGAACACGCAGCGTCGTGCGCCGAGTGTCGAGGTTCGGTCGAAGCGCTCGGCTCGACGCGGGCCGCATTCGATTCGTTGCCGATGCCCGAGGCGGTCGTGAACCCGGCCGACATCGTGCGAAGTATTGGCGTGGCCGATGCCCGGTCGGCCCGGCGCTGGAGGCGAGTCGCGATCGGCGCGACCGCCCTTGCGGCCGGCGTATCGTTCTTGCTCCTGGTTCGCCCGACGATTCGCATCGGCGACGGGGCGTTCGTCGTTCGATGGTCGGAGCCGCCCGCGCGCGTCGAGCCAAGCCCTTCGCGAGTCGACGACGCGCTGGTTGAACGGGTCGAACTGTTGGGCCAACTCGTTCGCGCTCTGGCGGACGAATCGGAGGGACGCGACCGCGACCGCAAATCGGAAATCGCCCTGTTGAAGGCTCGCCTCGAGTTGCTCAACGTGCAAATCGACGCCCGGTATCAGGAAACCCGCCGCGACGTCGGCGTCCTGTATCGCGCTCAATTCGACAAGAAGGAGTTGAATCCGTGAAACGCATTCTGATCGGTTTATGCGTGCTGATCGGTGCCCTACCGGCCTCGGCGCAGAAGCCGACCCCGGACCGGACCGCCATGTACGAGGACGTCGAAGTCCTACGCCGCCTGCTGGCCGACGCCGTGCAAGCACGATCGAACGCGTCGGACTTGCGTTCCATTTACTACGGCTACCCCACCACCTGGAGCACGGACGCGAGCAACTCCGTGTGGGCGCCGGAGTTGCTTGGCAACGCCAGGTACATCAAGCGAGCGGACGGGATCGTGACCTGGGTCGATGGCGGCACAGATCTGACCGGAGTTCGTTCGCTCATCATGGCGCCCTATGTCGATCAAGGGCAAACGTACCCGATGTGGGCGAACTATTTCGTGCAGGGAAATCAACGGCCCGCCGTGAGCCCGGCCACGACGGACGGCACCTACCTCAAAGGTGTTGGCCCCATCTTCACGGTGACGATGGATCAGGCCGAAGTGGCGAGCCTGCCGCTACCCAGGAAAGGGCCGGCCCTGGCCGCGAACTGTGCGCATTGCCACGGCACCACGATGAACGCGAAGACCGAAGCGCCCGTCGAAACCAAAGCGGCACCGGTCGATCCCTGGGAGCGCAAGCTTCGCCAGGTTCGCGGCGAGCCCGAACCGAAAGCGCCGGCCCGGCCAGCCGCTCGCATCACGCACGAGGAAATCTGCGGCCCCGGTCGGTTGGCCGAGTTGGCCCTCGAGGCTTTGACCAAGTACGGCCC
>JANLUE010000836.1:0-2316 GCA_031363325.1 Gemmataceae bacterium | reverse complement strand
CTACGAGTACCTGGGGCTCGGCACGATCGTGAAGCGCGGGCACGCGCAGTCGGGCGTGGACCTGACCTACATCAAGCAGTCGGGCGAGTCGGACGGGGCGGCGGGGGACAAGTACATCGGGCTCGACTTCGCGGGCCGGGTGATCGACCAGCGCTGGACGACGAGCACGCCGACGGCCAAAGACCGGTTCTATTACGGCTACGACCGCGACTCGAACCGGCTGTACAAGGAAAACGCGCAGAGTGGCGCGGACAGCGAATTGTACGCGTACGACAACCTGAACCAGATCACGTCGATGCAGCGGGGCACGCTGAACGGGACGAAGACGGGCTTGACTGGTGCGGCCACGCGCTCGCAGTCCTGGGACTTCGACGCCCTGGGCAACTTCGACAGCCAGACGACGAACGGGGCGGCCCAATCCCGCAGTCACAACAAGCAGAATGAGATTACCTCGATCGCCAGCGCCACGACGCCGACGTACGACGCCAACGGCAACCTGACCAAGGACGAGACCGGCCGGACATTCAAGTACGACGCCTTCAATCGCCTCGTCGAAGTCAAAAACTCGGGCGGCACCACTCTGGCCACGTTTCAGTGGGACGGACTGGGCCGACGAACGCGTGAGACCCGCTCGGGCACAACCACGGACCTGTACTACTCTGCAGAGTGGCAGGTGCTCGAAGAGCGAGTGAGTGGCACGACGCGCATCTCCTACGCCTGGAGCCCGGTCTATGTGGACGCGATGATCGCCCGCGATCGCGACTCGGACAATAACGGCTCCCTGGAAGAGCGGCTCTACGTGGCCCAGGACGCGAACTTCAACGTGACGGCACTAGTCGATACTTCGGGGACGGTGCAGGAGCGATTCCAGTACGACGCCTTCGGGTCGTTTACTGTGCTGACGGGTTCCTGGGGCTCGCGCGCCTCCAGCAGCTACGCCTGGAGATATCTCCACCAGGGCGGACGATGGGACGCCGATGGGGCCGTGTATAGCTTTCGGCGGCGAGAAGATTCGGCGACGTTGGGCCGCTGGCTACAGCTAGACCCACTCGGCATGCGTAACAAGTTTTCGTCACTGTATGAGTACAATTCGAATTCGACTCCAAATATGGTGGATCCGTCGGGTCTAGAAGAAGTAGAAGTAAGAATATGGATCATATCGGCTGAAAACTACCTGACTATGCTTTCAACATTTTGGCACAGCTTGACTGCGACATTCAATGTTTCGGGGACATGTGACGTTACCGTTCGTCCTAAGACATTCAACATATGTTCCGCCGTAGGCTCGATGGGCGCAGACCGAAGCCTGTTTTGGAAGAAAAACAAGTTTACGTTCTTGGAGATTTCTTGTCATGGAAGCGCGTTTGGCGCTTTTCTGCCAATGCATTACTTGGGTGATGCCGAATTCGATAAATGGTGCAGTGATACTGCGGCAGCGCAAAAGGCATGTAAGAATCTTCCGTTCACCGATCCGATCGTGCAGGCTGAATACAATCGAATCCGAAAAGAGCAGTCGAAGGAGCGGAAATTGTACATGGCGGCAGCAAATCAGCTTAAATGCATGTTTAATTCTGAAACAACCATTAAGATTGCTTCCTGTGGCCAAGGTGGGAATGAAAAATACATGAGCCTATATGCAAAGGCATTTGGTTGTCCAGTCATGGCCAACACAGGAACAGTTGCTGGAACCGGGGCCGGCAAATGGATGTGGTTTTATCCGGACGGAACGGTCGCTGTGGACGTTAGTGATGATAACTGTCCAGGCATTGCAAATGCCCTTAAGGCGCTAAAGTCCTCGAAATAATGTGAGTGACACAATAGATTCGGTCGAGCGAAATGCATTCAAGACCGAGGCCGACAGCGCGAACGAGGAAAGACCAACACGATTGGCCACGTCCGCACGACTGCTTAACGATTGTCAAGGATACCTTGAGTGCGTTCTGTCACGTCGACTATGAACGCCACCTTTGCGGTGGCGATTGAAGCAATTGTTTCCGTTCCCGCTAAGCCGAGGGAAGGCACGATGTCACTTGCTCGCACTATGTTATTGCTTGGGTCCGCGCTGGCATTGTTCTTAGTTGGGCTTTGGTCTGGCACGCGATTTGTGGCACCGAAATTTCAATCTCAGTTTGACATCGTTGCAAATATTGAGTCTGTTGAATTGAGGAACAACGGTCAGGTTACGGTCCGAATCTCCGTGGTTTCAAATCGAACAGGGTTCGTAACATTGGTGATCTGCGATGGGGGCAATTTCACGGTATTACCGACATATACCAAGCAATTTCCGCGCGTAATCTCGCGTACGACAACTTTAGT